>CANPET010000147.1 GCA_947573465.1 uncultured Eubacterium sp. | reverse complement strand
GCTATTTACAAATCCAGTACTGCAAATACCAGTGCAGTGGCAGATAACATCTCTGAGGCTTTTGAGGAATTAGAGAATAAGTATGATGGTCTTTCCTGCACTGCGTTAATGGATCAGAGTGAGTATATTAATATTATTGTAAAAGCAGTATTGCAAAGCATATTGCTTGGAGCACTTCTGGCAATACTCGTATTGGCACTGTTTTTGAAAGATGTAAAGCCTACGTTAATTGTAGCATTTAGTATACCTTTCAGTGTACTTTTTGCCATTATCATCATGTATTTTACAGGAATAAATTTAAATGTGATGTCGTTGGCGGGTCTTTGCCTAGGTATTGGAATGTTAGTGGATAACTCCATTGTTGTTATGGAGAATATTTATAGATTAAGAAATATGGGAATATCAGCACCGCGGGCAGCTGTACAGGGAGCAAAACAGGTAGCAGGACCAATTGTTGCATCAACACTTACGACAATATGCGTATTTTTGCCAATGGTCTATGTAACCGGAACAGTCAGTGATATGTTAATTCCATTTGCATTCACGATGACATATGCGTTGGTTGCATCCTTGATTGTAGCATTAACAGTCGTACCGACTATTGGAGCTTCTATATTAAAGAATACAAAGACAAAGGAACATAAGTGGTTTGATAAAGTACAGAATATTTACGGAAACGTGTTGGAAAAATGCCTTCGTCATAAAGTGATTCCGGTTGTTCTGGCAGTGGTATTGTTGGTTTTATGTGTTGTGCAGGTATTTCGAACAGGGCTGGTTATGATGGATGATATGGTAAGTAATTATATTTCTGTCAGCTTGGTTATGGATAAAAACACCGATAAAGATACTGCCTATGAAACAGCAGATAAAGTTATGAATACTATTATGAAAGTAGACGGTGTGAAAAAAGTTGGAGCAATGGATGGGAATGCAGGGGCTGCTACAGGTTTGACGGGTGGTTCTACGGATAATTACAGCCGTTTTACATTTCAGGTGATTGCAGATGATGATATATCAACAACCAGTGAGTATAAAAAAATTATAAAAAATATTCAGGAGAATACAAAAGGTATACCATGTGAAGAATTAAATGTATCTTCGTCAGCTCTTGGAGGCATGAATGGAATGATGAGCCAAGGTTTGGAAGTGCGTATCTATGGAGAAAATCAGCAAAAACTGATTGGTATCAGCAAAGATATCATAAAAATGTTATCTGACATTAAAGGAACAGAAAATCCGGATAATGGTATTGAAGATGATGATAAACAGTTGCATTTAGAAATTGATAAAAATAAAGCAGCAGAATATGGTTTGACAGTTGCCGGCATTTATCAGCAGATATCAGAAAAAATTACCACAGATAAGACTTCTATATCTATTACATCAGATAATAAAGATTATGAGGTTAAGATAGTAAATGAGAATAATAAACCGAAATATGAAACTTTGTTAAATACAACAATTAAGGCAGTCACAAAAGATGATCAAGGAAAAGACATTACGAAAAAATATAAGTTATCTAAATTTGCAAAAGTTATTGAACAGGACGCTTTGAAACAAATCAGGCGAGAAAATCAGCGAGATTATATATCTGTGACAGCAGAGGTAAAAGAGGGATATAATGCGACACTTTTATCAAGAGAATTAGAGAAAAAATTAGATAACTATAAAATCGCAGATGGATATGCTGCAGAGATTCAGGGTGAATCAGAACAGGTTATGGAAATGATTACCCAATTAGTACTTGCATTATTGTTAGGATTTGTATTAGTGTATCTTGTTATGGTTGCACAGTTTCAGAGCCTGTTATCGCCATTTATTATTATATTTACTATACCATTGGCATTTACCGGAGGTATGATTGGTCTGATGATATTTGGACGACAGATTTCGGCAATGGCATTGATGGGATTCATGATACTTATGGGTACGGTAGTAAACAATGGTATTGTGTTTGTAGATTATGTAAATAAATTAAGAATACAGGGAGTAGAGAAACGAACTGCATTGATTGCTACAGGGAAGACCCGTATGCGACCGATACTCATGACAGCTATTACCACAATCCTTTCTATGAGTGTTATGGTCTTTTCGCAGGATGCAGGAAATGCAATGCAGAAAAGCATGGCGATTGTTGTAAGTTTTGGGTTATTGTACGCTACATTTATGACATTATTTATCGTGCCAGTACTTTATGATATATTGTATCGGAGACAGCCGAAAGAAATTGATGTAGGAGAAGACAATCTGGATGAGATTCCAGATGAAGCAGCAGAACTGATGATGGAGATGTAGGAAAAGTAATAGAACATCAGAGGAATAGAGTTATAGTTTTTAGGAAATATGTTGTGGAAAAGTTACATAGAATGTTATAAAATAGATTGCGGAAAACATTTAAGGTATTATAAAAAGAGAGGATAGAAAATGTTAGATTTTATTGAAATTTTGAAAGTAATCTTTCTTGGAATTGTAGAAGGAATTACAGAATGGCTGCCAATCAGCAGTACAGGACATATGTTGTTGGTAGATGAATTTATTAAGTTAAATGCCAATGAAAGTTTTAAAGAAATGTTTTTCTTTGTGATACAGTTAGGGGCAATTCTGGCAGTAGTAGTATTATTCTGGGGTAAGATGTGGCCTTTTAAAAAGAAGTCTACAAATGATGGAATCAATACAGTTGGAAGTGTTCTGAGAAAAGATGTATGGTCTTTATGGTTTAAGGTAGTAGTGGCATGTATTCCAGGTGCTGTAGTTACAATCGCTTTTGACGATTTTATTGAAGAACATTTACATACACCAATTGTGATTGCAATTACATTAATATTCTATGGTGTTGCATTTATAATTATTGAGAGATGGAATAAGACCAGAACACCAAAGGTAGCCGGACTTTCAGATATTACATATCAGACAGCATTTTTAATTGGGCTATTTCAAATATTATCTATTATTCCTGGAACATCCAGATCAGGGGCAACAATTATAGGCGCCCTGCTTATTGGAGTTTCCCGTGTAGCAGCAGCAGAATTCACATTTTTCCTGGCTGTTCCGGTTATGTTTGGAATGAGTGCATTAAAGATGGTTAAAATGGGATTTGCAATGACAGGAGAAGAGGCATTTATTTTAGTTTTAGGAATGGTTTCAGCCTTTATTGTGTCTATTGTAGTGATTAAGTTCTTAATGGGATATATTAAAAAACATGACTTCCAGATATTTGGATGGTACCGGATTATATTAGGAGCATTGGTTCTTATTTACTTTTTATAAAATTATTGAATATATTAAGGTGCAGAGGAGAAAAATAAACTGTATAGGAAAGTAGGGGTTTATGACAAATTACAATCAGAAAATAGAATCAAAGGATGAATTGAAAGCAAAAAGAAAAAGAAGAATTGTAAGTATTCTGGGACTGTTAATATTTTTTATATTATCAGCAGCAATTGCACTTCCTTTTATTAAGTTTTTTAAAGAGCCGGAAATGTTTCAGGAATGGGTAGCAGGTTTTGGAATGTGGGGCTGGCTGGTATGTATTGGTGCTATGGTGTTACAGATTATTGTAGCCATTATTCCAGGTGGTGCTATGGAGATAGGAGCAGGATATGCATTTGGAACTGTGGAAGCGACCATTCTTTGTACAATTGGATCTATCATAGGATGTGCTATTGTTTTCTGGTTAGTAAAAGCATTTGGTATTAAGTTTGTAGAAGCATTCTTCCCAATAGAAAAGATACAGAATTTAAAGTTTTTACAGAATGAGAAGAAACGTGACGTTTTAGCGTTTGTTATATTTTTAATACCAGGGATGCCAAAGGATTTGATTTCGTATTTTATGGGATTTACGAATATTAAGTTGTCCAGGTGGCTATTGATATCCACAGTGGCAAGGATTCCGGCGATTATTGTCTCGGCTATGGGAGGTCAGGCATTGGGAAAAGGTCAGTATCTGGTGGCAGCGATTGTACTTGTTGTGATTGTAGCAATCAGTGTTGTTGGAACGCTTGGGTATAAAATATTATGTAATTACCATAATAAAAAAGAAGAATAGAAAATAAAAAAGTGGTGTGTTATAATTAAAATAATGAAAAATTTCGAACGGATTACAAACAAATGAATATCGTAGGAGGTTGAAACAATGAAAGGATTTTGGAAAAAGGCTTTGGCAGCAACCTTAGCGCTGTCATTGGTTACCGTACCTGTAGAAATAAGACAGACTACTGAAGTAAAGGCCGAGCAGCTTGGAAGTCTGGCAACAGAAGTTACAGGTACATGGTCTTACTGGGACGGAGAGAAAGACGTTGTACAAACGAACAAGATGTTGCTTGATAAACTCCCAACAAGGGCAAATCAGGGAACATACAGATTTACCACTGAAAATTATGATGCCAATAATGGTGCTATAGATATTGGTGGATTTTCGACATCCATGATATGGAATTACAGCACATCAGCGTTTGGTGATTGCGTTTACGCAATTCCTATGGCATATTGTGGAACAGCAAGAGGTATGTATGTGTCAAAACCTTCCACATTAATTGATAAGCAGGCATGGACACAGACGGTAATGATGTCTATGAATAATCAGGGAACAATGTCTGATTTTATTGTAGGTACAGGTTATTCATTTTCCAGCACAAAGGTAGATAAGTCAGATGAGTGGTCTACAGAAGTTATTATGGAGAACACAGCAGATGCTTCACAGTATATGAGGACTACGATGGTACAGGGAAGTCCTTTTGCATATTTTCAGGCAAAAGGAGATAAAAAACTTACAATTCAGAGACCTCGTAATCTGCCAAGTGAAATTGTATCATATAATGGTACATCCATTGCAGACTCAACAATATTGATTGTAAGGGTATATGATAATGCAGATTTGATTACAGGATATGGCGATTACGATTATTATGCAATCTATCTTCCGGAAGGTGCTACTGTAACACAGGCAGATGCAACAGCAAAATATGCAGATAATAAAATGGGGGATTTAACAGTAACATTTGCAAGTGAAGATAAGGCATATATGTCAATTGCATGGCTTTGTGAAACAAATGGACAGAAAGATGCAGAGGCAAAGCAGATAGCAGAAGCATATCAGCCATATGCATATAACTT
>CANPET010000146.1 GCA_947573465.1 uncultured Eubacterium sp. | reverse complement strand
TTATGCTCTTTCATGTCATCCCATGTAATAAATCCCAGTCCTCCTACAACGATTAAAAACATAAGTACAATATTTACTACAACAGACCCAGACATTGTCGTCATAGAAGAAAATGGTTCTTTTATCCCCATAAGGTCAAATCCTGTATTACAAAATGCTGAAATTGAGTGAAAAAACGCATACCAGATTCCCTTAAGCAAACCAAATTCTTTATAAAACACAGGAAACAAACATAATGCCCCCAACAATTCAATGATAATAATGGCTTTAAAAATAAAGCCTGTTAGTTTTACAATTCCGCCCATTTTCGGTGCAGAAATCGCCTCCTGCATCAGCGTCCTCTGCCTTAAACTAATCTTTCTTCCAGACAGCATAGTTAACAAAATCGCAATCGTAATAACTCCCATTCCACCAATCTGTATTAAAAACAAAATCACAGCCTGACCAAACCCGGACCAATATGTTGCTGTATCCTGAACCACCAGACCTGTAACACAAGTTGCTGATGTTGCTGTAAATAAAGCATCTATCAATGAAGTATGTTCTCCTTTAGAACTCGCAAAAGGAAGCATTAAAATTAGGCCTCCCAAAATAATTGTAAATAGGAAGCCCAAAAATATAAATTGTGATGTAGATATATGTTTATGCTTTTTATTTTTCATTTTTGCCTCTTTATCACTATCTTTTACTTGTCCATGTATTTCTGGACAAAAGAATTAAAATTGGAAATATCTCTAACCGTCCTGCCAACATGTCTATTATCAATATGAATTTTGAAAATCCGCCGAACAATGCATAACTGGATGTTGGTCCCACTAATTCAAATCCTGGTCCAATATTGTTAAAACATGCTACAACTCCGGACAAATTTGTAACAATACTCTCTCCATCTAATGAAACTAATAAGAAACTAACAAACACAATCAAAATATATGCAGCAAAATAACCATTTACTCCTGAAACAATCCGCTCATTTACAACATTACCGCTAGTCCGAATTACTTCTACCTTTCTTGGATTGAGTGTCTGTCTGATATTTCTTCGTACACTACGTATTAATATAAGTAATCGTCCACATTTCAATCCACCGCCTGTGCTGCCTGCGCAGGCACCAATCATCATCAATATTAATAAGATTGCTTTTGAAAAACCTGGCCACAAATCAAAATCTTCTGTAGCAAATCCCGTAGTTGTCATAATACTTGCAACTGTAAAAGCTGCATGATGAAATGCTTCTTTCACATTTCCAAAAAGACTGAATATATTTGCTGTAATCATTGTTATACTGGCAATCACAATACCAAAATATACTCTCAGTTCTCCATCTTTAAACACAGCCTTAAAACGTTTTAAAAACAGCAGATAATAGCAACTGAAATTAACACCAAATAACAGCATAAACACTGTACAGACTCCCTGAAGATACGGACTATATCCAGCCATACTATTATTTTTCACGCCAAATCCGCCAGTTCCTGCTGTACCAAATGCAGTACAAAATGCCTCAAACACCGGCATCTTTCCTATCAATAAAAATATAATATTCAGCACTGTAAGTCCAACATATAATATATATAATATCTTTGCAGTATCACGCATTCTTGGTGTAAGCTTTCCTACGTTTGGTCCCGGGCTTTCTGCTCTCAATAAATGCATCGTAAACCGGTTGCTTCTGCCATCAGCCGGCACAATTGCCAAAAGGAACACCAAAACGCCCATTCCCCCCAGCCAGTGGCTAAAACTTCTCCAATAAAGAAGTCCTCTGGACATTGCCTCGACATCTGTCAATATGGAGGCACCTGTTGTCGTAAATCCCGAAACTGTCTCAAACAGTGCATCAATAAATACAGGTATCTCGCCAGAAATATAAAACGGAAGACATCCCAATAAACTGAGAACAATCCAGCTTAATCCAACACATACCAGACCTTCTTTTGCAAAAAAACGCTGTTTCGCCTTTTTACAGACTAAATATAAGATAAAGGACAAAACCATAATAAGAAATATTGCCCCTAAAAAACCTATAGCCGCTGGTTTTTCATTATCGTATATACTTATTCTGGAAATAAATTTCCCAATTACTTTGTAATTCATTGTCTTTAACCTTTTGCCTCTTAACTATTCTTTATTGGTTTCAACTATTGAAATATATCATTTAACTGATGTAATGCTACGTCTCCTTTTGAAACAACAATAACTGTATCTCCATCCTCGAAATAAGAGCCACCATTTGGAATCTCTGTTTTTCCTTTATGAGTAATACAAGCAATCAACATATTATTTTTTATTGAAATCTCTTTCAACGGTTTACCACAATACTTTGTTTTTCCATCTACCCTGAATTCTACTGCTTCTACTTGTCCATCTGCAATATTATGTACAGATATTGCCGCACCTGTTTGTGCCTCCAAAGCCCTGACATATCCTACAATCGTATCACAGCATAAATCTTTTGGACATACAATACTACCCAAATGCAGACTGTCCTGTATACTGCTTCGGTCAGTATGACCTACTTTTGTAATTACTTGTGGAACACCACATGTTTTTGCATACATAGAAATAATGATATTTAACTCATCCATGCCGGTCAAAGTAATTAAAGCATCACAGTCTTCAATCCCCTGACTCTCCAAAAGTGTTCTTCTGCTGGCATCACCATTTATAATCTGAACACTTGGTAATAATTCTGCCAATTGTCTGGCTCTTGCTTCATTTTCTTCTATAATTTCCACAGCAACTCCAGACTTTCTCAAAATCTTTGCAAGATAGTAACTTACTTTTCCACCACCACACAGTATAACCCTTTTTACTTTATGAGTAATTAAGCCCATGTTCTTCAACATAATTGTAAGATTATCTGATGGGGCAGTTACATAGATTCTGTCCCCTTCTTTTAATACAAAATTTCCATCCGGTGTCTCTACCTGTCCATTTCTTCGAACTGCACAGACCAAAACCTGACATTTTACAATACTGTATAAGTCATTTAAAGAAACATCTTTCAAAATACTATCTTCATCAATTCTTAATTCTACTAATTCTACTCTGCCCTTCGCAAAAGTATCTCTCTGCAAAAATACAGGATATTTTAATAGGCGTTCAATCTCTACCGCCGTCTGCTTCTCCGGATTAACTGTCAATGATAATCCGAATGTATCACGCATTTTATATATTTGTTCACTATATTCCGGATTTCGTATTCTTGCTATCGTATGTAAGTTTGGATTCATTTTATGTGCAGTCAGGCAACATAATAAGTTTGTCTCATCTGCACTGGCTGCCGCAATTAATATATCTGCCCTTTCTACATCTGCCTCAGATAATACTGACATCAAAGTACAGTTTCCATAAACAGCCATAACATCATATCTTTCCAGACTGGCATCCAAAACCTTTGGGTTTGAATCTATTAATGTAATATCATATCCTTCTGCTGATAATTTTCTGGCAAGAGTTCCTCCAACCTTTCCATCTCCGGCAATTATAATCTTCATAACTTACCTCCAAATAATGCTATCAAAGACCTTTTCATTATAACACTATTATTTTCATTGACAATCACTTATTTTTGTAATTCATCTAGACATTTTCTGGAATACCATCTGGAAATATTAAAATTCCGAATTCCCAAATGATTATGAATTTCTCCCTCAACTCCCCATTCTATATAACACCAGTCAAAATCTGTCCAATTCCATTCTTTTACTCTCATGTACTTTTCTATTTCTTTCTTATACTCAACCATAGCCGGAGCAGCATCCGTAGATAATTCCATTAAATATTCCATATCAACATATTCATATAATTTATCGCTGTTCTCATCCTGCTCTTCATACAAGTCTTCACTTATATCATTTTCTTCATTTTGCCTTTCTGACTTCTCTTCTATCTCACACATTTTATCATATCTGCTAAAATTATATTTTGCTATAAAATAGTCTTTATGGCTATATGACAAAATCAAAAAACACATACAGCATATCACAACACAATAATAAAATAAGTTCATCTTTTTAAACATAAGTTTTAGAATCATTCCGGCAACAATTGCTATCATAAGCCCCAAAGCCCATAGGACATATATTCTCATGGCTGTAAGCCCATATTCACTTATATACATTTTCATTCGATATGCACTGGAAAACGCCATAATTATAGTACAAACGCAAAATGGATAAAGAAGGATTTTAAGAATTTTACTCTTTTCTACCAGTTCCATACAAATTAAAACTACAACAATATTGATGGCGCTAAGAAAAAGCAACTGAAAAAATCCTTCCCTTGCATACTCTGCATAAGTATACCCTAACGGCAATGTTCCCTTTCCTATAAACAAATATAGTATCTGCACAATTGAAAAGATTACATATACGCCTGTTACAACGGCTGTCACAATCGCAACAGGAAGCGCTGTTATTTTCTTTCCGTCATCTCCTGCAATTTCTACATCCTGCTTTAAAAACAAGGCTGCTGCATATGAAATCATATAACCAATTATGAAAATCAACAAACCTTCAATAATTGTAACAACACTGTTTCCAAAGTTAAATATCCTTCTCAGCCCTTCTCTGAACACACCATCTGCACTAGTCAGTAACACTACAACAAATGCTGCAATTGGAACGGCACTGACGATCCCAATCAATATATAACGTGCTTTTTCATTCTCTTTTATCTTTGCCAATTTAATATAACGAACCGAATGAGAAAAAGGCTTTCCCATATTCCCCATAATTCTCACTGCTGCATTTAACAATCTTCCCAAAGATTTTAATACTGTTTCCATTTTTTCTTTGCTATGCAGGAATAAAATATTCACGCACACCAAAACTATAATCACCACATAATTAAAAAATATGATTTCTCCATCACCCGTAGACATATTGGACATTCCCAAAAGGACAAGAACCATTGAAATAAATGTATTCATTCTAGTCCACTTTTTTTCTAATTTCACGGCTATGTATAACATAAATATGACTGTGGATATCATCCATAAAATATTTGTAAATCCTGAAGTACATTGATATAGACAAAATACAAACATCAACGCATATATAAAAGAAGCTCCACCTATTAATTTAATTTCCTTATTTTCCATCTGATTCTCTCCTATAC
>CANPET010000145.1 GCA_947573465.1 uncultured Eubacterium sp. | reverse complement strand
CTTCTATATTTTCGTTTCATTTCACGCAAAATCAATTTTAACACAACAGAAATGTAAAATCAAGGGAAAATTTATGTTACTTGAACTTTAATTTTGTACCTCTTTCTTGATGTGTGTAACTTCTTTTCAAACGTACGCATCATAACAGTAATGGTCGTTGCTCCTTTTCTTAGTGCTTTTATTTTTCCTCCTTGTGTAACCTTTACCACTTTATTATTTGAAGATGTAAATTTCAATATATCATTTTTAATAAAACCTGCCTTCTTTTTCTTAAAAATAAATACTTTGGTCTTTATCTTATGTGTATCTCCTTTTTTTAATTTTACTTTCTTATTTATTGTCGTAATCTTTGTTACATTTGCTGCCCGATATTTCTTTGTGCCAGACTTTGATTTTGCAATCACATATGCTTTATAACAATGTTGGGACTTATTCCATGGCTTAAAAACTTTTCTTAAATAAGACGATTTAATTATCTTTGTTTTAGTTGGGAAAACATCATAATCTATATAATCAACACTCTTCGGAATTTTCACTTTCTTAATTTTGGTTTTTCCAAAAGCACAAGAGTATATTGAACGCAAATTGTTTGATAATTTCACAGTTTGTAATGATGTACAATTATAGAATGCATCACGTTCGATAAAATCAACCTTGCTTCCTATTACTACTGTTTTCAAATTCTTACATTCTCTAAATGAGCCTTCTGGAATGTATGCAATATTGCCTGATATTTTTACATTTTCAATATTTGCATTAGAGCAATCCGGTACAACACTGGTAAATGCCACATCTTTTATAAAACTATTTCTTTTTAACATCTGTTGTAAACCATATGCTTCTGTTACTGTTTTAGGAGCAATATACTCCCTATCCTGTTTTGCACTTGGATAACAAATCAGTTCTGTAACTTTCTTGTTATATAAGATTCCGTCTATTACTGTATATCGTGCACTATTGTCATCCACCAAAACTTTTTCCAACGTTTCACACCATGTTAGTCCTTCAGGTTCCAACATAGTATCCATAATTTTTACAGATGTGATATTAGAAGTACAAGTAAATTTCTCTGCAAGTTCGGTTACTTCTATCCCGTCTATTTCTTTTGGAAATGTGATATGTTTATCCGTTCCCACATAATCTTCAATGAGAATATGTTTATTATTTGCAACCGTATCATTATGTACCTGATAGATAAATCCGTTCCAATTTAATTCTTTCTCATCAGCACTTACGTTCATTACTCCAACAGTCACAATCATTAATGTAACTACTAAAAAATATGATAATAATTTTCTCATACGCTTTCCCTCCTAAAATACATTTTTTGAAATTTTATATATTTGCCATCTTCCTGGATCGGTTTTATTTTTATAGTATATACCAAAATATATGTAATCACCCTTAAGCTGTATTCCTTCCGTTTCAGCATATGCTCCAACTCCTAAATTGCTATTGGTAACTGTAACCAATTTAGAAAAGGTGTAATTACTTTTACTTCCTGTTAACTTTGCAATTTTTGGTGGATCATTTTGACCTCCTCCTATAATAAATATATTATCTGCATCATTAAACTCAACGCCCTGACACGATCCATTTGGCAAAACTCTATTACTTCCCGACTGTCTAAAAGACCCATAGCATGCGTTCTTAATATCGGCATTTGTAAATGCAATATATTTTGAGCCACCATTTTTTTCTAATGCATCAAGCTTCTGATTTAATACCTCTGCATCATAATAACTGTACTGTATCTCTCCATCAGCATCCTGCACCCAAAGAAACAATTTTTTTCCATTACTAGACAATGCTGCATCTGCCCTTTTTATTGTTCCTATCGATGTTCCACTTCCATTTGCATAACTTAATGAAGAAAATCTATAAACTTCAGTATAATCTATCTCACTCCTAGGTGAATATTGAATCCTTGCCAACTGGGTTGCCCATTTATACTCATAGTTTTCATTAGCTTTACATCCAATCCAAAAATACTCTTTACCATTACGCTGAAACATCTCTAGTGTTTGTGTATGCCCAAATCTCGTCAAAACCATACAATCCTGATAATTTGCTCTTGCCCCACTAATTACACATCTTGACAAATATGAGTCTGAACCCACCCTCTGTAAAACATACACATATTGTGAAGTAATATATGTTTTTTGGATTGCATTATTGCTTGGCAATCCTACAATCGTATATTCAAGTGTTGCCGTAGCATTACCTGTGCTATTAGCTGTAGCTCACGCCATTGATTGTAATTCTGGTATCTCTGTATATTGTTGTGGTTCCACATCAGGATGTTCTTCCAAATAAACTTCATACTCTTCCTGAGACGAAAAATCATCTTTCTCTAGCAAAACATTATTCTCTAAAAGATTTAAATCACTCTCGTTCGCATATACATTTACACTAAATAATAATACAAAACTTAAAAACATACTAAATAACTTTTTACACATATTTTTTCTCCTTTTAATTTCCACAATTTATTTTTATCGTTGCTTTATCATTTTCTATTTCCCCCTCGCCTCCTATAAAAAAATCCCTAAGCATAACCAAATTCGTAAATCAGATTCTATCTACAACATTAAATATAATTATGCTTAGAGATTTTTGTTTGTTTATTAATGTTTTTCATAATACAATCCGTTCATCTTCTCTTTTTTGGATTGTATCATTAACTACATATATTTACAATATATTCCTGTAAATTATTCTTAGTGTTCCAAAATTTTATAACCAATAGTATTATAACATCTCTTCTATTCTTAACAGTTGGTTATACTTCGCTGTTCTCTCGCCTCTTCATGGTGCTCCTGTCTTAATATATCCAGTGTTTAACGCTACAGCCAAGTCGGCAATTGTTGTGTCTTCACTTTCTCCGGAACGATGAGACATGATTGCAATAAATCCTTTATTCTGTGCCATCTGAACAGCTTTAATAGTTTCTGTAACACTTCCAATCTGGTTTGGTTTAATTAAAATCGCATTGGCACTGTTCTCTTTAATTCCGCGTTCCAACCTTTTTACATTGGTAACAAATAAATCATCTCCTACCAGTCTGACTCTGGAACCGATTGCAGAAGTAATTTTGCTCCATCCTTCCCAGTCCTCTTCATCCAATGGATCTTCAATAGAAAAAATCGGATATCTGTCCACAATATTTTCCCACATTTTGATTAATTCATCTGTGGAATATTTCTGGTTTTTCTTTGGCATTAAATACTCCCCTGTTTTTTCTCCCTTCCATTCCGATGCTGCCACATCAAGAGAAATCTTAAAATCTTCTCCCGGTTTATACCCAGCTTTATCGATTGCCTCTACAATCATGTTAAGTGCCTCTTCTTCTCCTGATAAATCAGGGGCAAAACCACCCTCATCTCCCACTGCAATAGACAAAGAGTTTTTCTTTAATATTTTTTTGAGGCTGTCGTACACTTCTGCACACCAACGAAGTCCTTCTTTAAAACAACATGCTCCTACTGGCAGAATCATAAACTCCTGTACATCAATATTATTGGATGCATGAGCCCCACCATTTAAAATATTCATCATAGGCACTGGCATTTTATTTCCACAAATTCCACCAATATATTTATAATCCGGCAGTTTTAATGCTTTCGCACATGCCTTCATATTTGCCATAGAGACTGCAAGAATTGCATTTGCTCCTAGTTTCGCTTTATTATCAGTCTTATCAAGTTCAATCATAATACGGTCTACTTTTTCCTGATTAAGAGCATTTACACCCTCCAAAGCCGGAAATATGGTCTCATCAATATTTCTTACCGCCCGCTGTACTCCTTTTCCAACATATCTGTCATCTTCATCTCTTAACTCCACAGCCTCAAACTGACCGGTAGATGCACCAGATGGTACTATGGCATTTCCTGTAAAAAGTTCTCCTGCCTTTCCGTCTACCTTTACTGTCACCTCTGCCTCTACTGTAGGATTTCCTCTGGAATCCATCACTTCTCTTCCCTTGATATTCACTATTTTTAAGTATTTATACATAAAAAAACCTCCCAATGTACTTGTTATAATAGTTCAGCCATCAGCTCGAAAATCATTAAGATTTCCTTCACTGTGGTTGTTCACCATATGATACAGAATAAATATAGCAAATTGATTGCAAGCAATCATTTGTTATATTTATTTTGTATCGCATGGCTGAACTATAATACATATTTTGCACATTTGAGAGTTTTTTATTACTTTTTAATAAATTTGCCAAAAACTTTTTTTGCCAGATTTTCATAATCCTTATATGTAACCGGGTCATACCACTGAATACTATGTTCCCTTAGCATATCTTCCGAATAATCTGTCAATCTGTATGTATACTGTTGTCTCACAACACCTTCTGATAGGACCCAGACATAATGATTCACTGTAGGAACAACTCCTGCCGACTTTTTGACAATTCGTGTTCCTTTATTGTCTTTTCTTACAGTGAGTGTTGCCATACCACCTAGCAGTGTCTCCCACCGCTGTTGTCCTGATGTGTAATTTCCTAATGAATAATAGCACAATGCCTTGTTTCCATTGGAAGCTTTCAACCACTGAATTTTCTCGCATACATGAGGATGAGTTCCGATAATTAAGTCAGCGCCTGCCTTCACCATCATTGCTGCCCATTTTTCCTGTTCCTTTGTTGGTTCCGGTTGAACATATTCCTGTCCCCAATGTGGCAATACAATGGTGAAATCTGCTAATTCCTCTGCCTTTTCTATATCTGATTTTACCTTAGCCCAATGTTTATCATCCATCAGATTCACCATATAAGAATACTCATCCGGTAATATCAATCCATTCAATCCATAAGTATAATTTAAAACAGCAAACTTTATTCCTTTACACTCGTAAATTGGAACTGTATTATACTCCTGTTCATTTTCATTGAGACCTACCATCATAATCTCGTCTTTATGCTTTTTCCAAAACTTAATGGCATGTTTCATTCCATCTACTTTGGTGTCTAAAGAATGATTGGATGCACACTGTACAATATCAAATCCTGCATCTATCACAGCACGCCCCATAGAATCCGGAGTATTAAATAAAGGATATCCCTGGTACTCAAACTGCTTTCCACCTAACATGGTTTCCTGATTGATG
>CANPET010000144.1 GCA_947573465.1 uncultured Eubacterium sp. | reverse complement strand
ACAGTTACAATCTTCTCGGCTATCTCTTAGATAAAGGTCTTCCCACCTTTGTTATCAATCCGTTACATACCAATCTGTACAGAAAAAGTCTAAGCCTTAGACAGACCAAAACGGATAAAGTAGATGCCATGACCATTGCTTCCATGCTTATGTCTGACGTGAACTTGAAGTCCTACTCAGACACATCTTATCACAACGAAGAACTAAAGTCATTAACAAGGTATCGTTTTGATAAAGTTAAAGAACGTGCAAAACTTAAAACTTCTGTTTCCCGTCTTGTTACAATTCTTTTCCCTGAATTAGAAAAGTTAGTACCAACATTACACATGAAATCTATTTACGCCTTACTTTATGAAATGCCTAGCGCTAAGGCTGTTTCTAATTCTCATCTTACCCATCTGGCAAAATTGCTTGAATCCTCTTCCAAAGGTCGCTATTCCAAAGAAACTGCCATCCTGTTTCGCAATGCAGCACGAAACTCCATCGGACAGGATATGCCTGCGAAGTCTCTGGAATTGAAGCATACAATTAAACTCATTAACGAATTAACTGATGAGATTGACGAAATTGAAAATGAGATCAAAATCATCATGGATTCTATTAATTCTCCAATACTCAGTATTCCAGGTATTAATTATCGGATGGGTGCCATGATCGTTGCTGAAATCGGTGATTTTAGCAGATTTGATTCTCCTGATAAGATTTTGGCTTATGCAGGTCTTTCACCTTCTACATATCAATCCGGTCAGCTGGATTCTTCTTATTCTCATATGGAAAAGAGAGGCTCCAGATATCTCCGATATGCTCTGTTTAACGCCACCATATATGTTTGCCAATGGAATCCTACCTTTAAATCATATCTTGCAAAGAAACGAGCTGAAGGCAAACACTACTATGTTGCAGTATCTCATGCTGCAAAGAAACTTGTCAGACTAATTTATCATTTAGAAAAAACAGGTCAGACATTTATTAAGGCATCTTAAAATCATTCTTATATCTCCTCTTTGAGCACCAGTGATGATGCTCTTTTTGTCATGCAGTTTTCAATGTTCTGATTTATTAAAAATGTAATTTTACATTTTTTGTTTAAATTTTATTTTTAGACTTGACTTTTAATAGTTAGTCTCCCTTCTCAATTATTCAAAAACTTCTCCTAACTCAGCCGGGAGGCTACCACCCTGTCATGGGCACTTCCATTTTTAGTCTAACACTACTTCTTACTCTTTTCAATCTCTTTTTGACTTATTTTGCAACTTTTTGTATCAATCTCATTGAGATAAATATTAAACTCTTTTTCCATATAAAAACTGCCACGCTAATATAAAATTAGCGTGACAGCCTGTTCCATTAAGTCTGATAGTATTTTGCCTGTGCATTCCACATCTCATAATATTTTCCATGAATATCTTTTAACAGTTCTTCATGGCTTCCCCTTTGAATTAATCTTCCGTTATCGAATACCACTATATCATTACAAAACTTACAGGAAGATAATCTATGAGAAATATATATCGCCGTCTTTGTTCCCACAATACTATCAAACTTTGAGTATATTTCATTTTCTGCCAATGGATCTAATGATGCTGTTGGCTCATCCAGCAATATAAACGGTGCCTCTTTATAAAGTGCTCTTGCGATGGCAATCTTTTGCGCTTCACCACCTGATATTTCCACACCACTATCATCATAATTTTTATAAAGATAAGTATTTAATCCATTACCAAATTTGTCTTCACCAATCACGATTCCTGCTTTTTCAAGGCATTCATTTACTTTTTCTTGACTATAATCTTCACTTCCTGCGATATTTTCACCAAGTTCTAGAGCAAATAACTTAAAATCCTGAAATACAACGGAAAACAATTTCCGATACTCATCTGCGTCAAACTTTTTAATATCCACTCCATTTAACAAAATCCGTCCTTTCGTTGGCTCATAAAGTTTGCATAGCAGTTTTATCATGGTAGTTTTTCCAGAGCCATTCATCCCTACCACAGCCATTTTTTCTCCAATTCTGATTTTCAATGAGAAATCCTGCAAAGCATATTCTGTAGCTCCCGGATATTTAAAGTATACATGTTCAAATTCTATCTCATATTCATTATCACTGCGTTTTTCTACCGGAAGTTTTCCCTTGTACATTTCATCTTTTAATTCAATAAGTTCTAATGTGCTAAGATGCTTTCTTGCAGAAATTGCCAACTCCCAGAAATTCCATGCCAGATTTACAATTCCAGAAAACATATTCTGCATTGCTCCTGCATATTGCACCAGACTTCCTACCGGAATATTTCCTCCCAGTGTGATAAATCCAACTACGAAATAGCCACTGGCATACATAAATCCTTTGATACCATCTGCCATGCTCTCTGCCTCTGCAGCCATCTTTCCTGTCCGATGAGTATATTCTCTGGCATATCTCTCCATTCTTCCATAAGTATAATCCTCAAACAGCTCGTATCCATCATAAATCCGTACATCTTTTCCATTTTTATACTCATACACCTCTTCTGTTGCCATTCCCCATGTAAGTTCGTATTTCTTTGTTCTCTCCTCTGGTTCCAATGAATCATTAAGAAGTCTGCTCTGATATCTTTCTAGTTTTTTTATTTGCACTTTAACCAGTAAGATGGAAACAACATACACCACAAGAATCATGATAATTCCTACAATATTTTTACTACTGATAATACTATATAAAATTGGTATATTAATAATTACCGCTCCAATGATATAAAAGATATCGCTCATCATTCCGCCATATTGCCACAATACAGAATTAATTCCTGCACCCCAATTCAAATCTTTCTGCATACGGTCCCTCATTTCCCGTACCAACGGACCTTCTGCCAACGAGTAATCCATCTCCATCATTTTATTCGTTATCATATATTCCCACTTTACATCAATCGCTTCTCTCTTCACCTCTACATGTTTCCCACAATATGCACTAACAATATTCAATACCAAATACGAAACCAAAAATATAAATGAGATGCTAATAATTTCCTTATCACTCTTTCCTTCAGAAATCATATTTAAAACGGTAGCAGATAAAATCAATGCCATAAATGAAATAGTCGCATTGATTAGCTGCATAACTGCGACCAATGCAAAATATCCTTTTTCCATTTTATTTACATAATCGAAAACTCTCTTTATATTCTTACATTTTTGCCTAAAAGAAATCTTACTTGTCAAATCTGTATTCATACTGTCTCTCCCTTCTGATAGTAGGATGCCTGAATTTGAAACATATTAGCATACTCTCCACCTTTCTCAATCAGTTCCTGATGAGTTCCACTTTCCAAAATGCTTCCATCCTTCAACAATAGAATCCTGTCAGAAAAACTAGTACTTGCCAATCTGTGGGAAATAAATATGGAAGACTTCTCCATACTAATCTCTGCATATTTATTATAAATCTCACTTTCAGCAATAGGGTCCAATGCTGCCGTAGGCTCATCTAATACAAGAACCGGAGCATCCTTATAGATAGCTCTCGCAAGAATAAATCTTTGCATTTCGCCACCAGAAAGCTCGATTCCATCTTTTATAAAAACCTTTGTCATATAATTTTCCAACGATATATTTTTTTCTTTGAATTTTTCTGCTAACCCTGCCTGCTTTATTGCCTTTTCTGCACGCTTTTTATCCACTTTTCCATTTAACTGAAATGTAAGATTCTCTCCAACTGTAAATGGAAAAACACGATTTTCCTGAAATACTGTTGAAAACAATTTGTATAAATCCTTTTTTGCAAACTGATTGATATTAATCCCATTGATTCGGATTTCCCCTTTGCTTGGTTCGTAAAATCCGCATAATAGTTTCACAATGGTCGTTTTTCCTGCTCCATTGACACCGACAATTGCAATTTTTTCACCACCATGAATATGAAAGTTAAATTTTTTAGTATATCATTTTTTCCATCATAACTAAAACTCACATTTTTAAATTCAATATCCAAAGGATACTTCATATCATCTATTGTCACAGTCCCCTGCTCGACATCTTCTTCCTGTAAATCAAAATACTTTCGATAGGTTTGTGCCATATCACTGGCGCTAAATAACTCTTGCAAATTTTCTATAATACCATTTACAAAATCACTAAATCCGTGAATAGCTCCAATGTATAATACAAAATCCCCTAACGTGATATTTCCATAAACCGCCTGATTAATTAAATACATATAAACAATGCCATCTCTGAAAAACCTAAGAAAGAATCCGATATTTCGACGAAAAAATTCCTTATTCATGATTTTCATTAAATATTTCTTTTTTTCATGAACTAATTTTTCTTCTTTCTCTTTTATCCATGTACCTAAATGAAATATACGGATATCCTTTGCAGGTGAGTTCTCACCATTTCCAGAACTAGAATATTTAATATATTCCATCTTTTTACCCAAATCATCCATCTTGGGCTGGAGCTTTCTCACTAATTTTCTCTCTATCTCCATAAAGAAATAATTAATTAGTGATATTGCTACTAATAAAATAAGAATAAAAACATTGAGATTTCCCAAAATGGATGAATAAATAAGAAAGTTTAAAACAAAAATCAAAAATACAGGAACTGTGCTATAAAACCTACTAGAAGGACTCCAGTCACCATTCCTCAAGTTATCGATTGCTCCCCAATATTCATCCCTATGCTTTCCACCTTCTGTATCTTTATATGGAATTCTTAAAGATTTTCGAAATACATAATACATTAAATATTTGCGAAATAAATTGTAATCAAAGTATGTTCCATTTCTTGCATAACTTGCCACAGTGGAAAACACAATATATGCTACAGAAAATCCACCAAATACAATGATAAATTTTTCTACACTGACATGATTTGTCGCCAAATCCACCAGTAGCTTTGGCATATAAATAGTAAATAACGGAAGTGTTACTGCCAGTATTACCTGTAGTACCATAATAAAAATAATACTCGGTTGAAACTCATATAATTTTTTTAAATAAAAAGCAATATTATTTATCAACGAATATTGGTTCTTTTCTTTTTTCTTTTTCATAAGCTCCCTCTACCCTTTCTATTCATTTTGCACAAAGGAGTCTTCTTTACAGCCTTTGTTTTCTTAATCTGATAGTTAAACCATATCATATTTTC
>CANPET010000143.1 GCA_947573465.1 uncultured Eubacterium sp. | reverse complement strand
AAAAAGGGCATATTATATATTTCGTGTCGTATACCCAGATGAAGTTACACTATCGTTAACAAGGAAGAATAAATTAGCAGTAATTTGTATCCAGGCATTTTTGTTTGGAATTGTACATTTAAATCCTATTAAATGTATTTATACCTTTGTATTTGGTATTGTTTTAGGAATTGTATACCAAAAGACGCAAAATCTTCTATTTCCAATATGCATGCATATTGGATTTAACATTAGGTATCCAGTTCTATATTTGCTATTTATTGCAGGATACAGATTAAACTGATAGAAAATATTTGGAGGGCATTATGTTAAGATATGAAGAGAAAGAATTAGTAAAAGAGTTACGAAATTTTTTAGATGAAACAAGTTATGACATTATCAATCAAAAATTAAGAAAAGAACAGTACTTTTTTGATCCACTTCCAGCTTATGAGCAAGTAAAGCCAGCAGTGCAGAGCCTGGACGAAAAATATCGTTGCGTAATGGAATTGCTTTTACTAGGAGATGTGGTGAAAGAAGAAAGGCTTACAAATAGCTGGGGCAGTCGTATTGTTGAGGTGATGGAACAGCTTGGGATTGTAATACCACATAAAGAGTATATTCAGACAGATGGATATATTCTGGTTTCTTATCTGGATCGTTTTGTATTTGTTGGAACTCCATTTCGAAATCCCAATTGCAGAATAAAAGATCCAGCTGTTTATATAGGGATTGATACGTTCCGCTTAACAGATAACATCTTGACAAGACCAGCTGGAAAAATCCTTGATTTATGTACAGGAAGTGGAATCCAAGCAATCTTTGGAAGTATGGCGGCAAGTAATGGAATTGGAGTAGAATTAAATAAACAAGCTTTGCCAGTAACGAAATTTAATGTAGTGTTAAATGATTTGGAGGATAAGTTAGAGATTCGAAATGGTTCCTTGTATGAGCCTGTTGAGAATGAGAAGTTTGACCGTATTTACACGAATCCGCCATTTATTGCAATCCCAGATGAGATTGACTATCCTGTTGCAGGGGCAGGTGGAACAGATGGTCTGGATATTGTAAAAGATATCTTTAAAGGATTCCATAGTCACTTGAATGATGGTGGATATGGAATCATGATTGGTGAAGCACTAGGAGATGAAAAGAAACCGTTTTTAATCGACACAATTCGTGAAATTCTAGGAGATTCATTTGAGACAACGGTGGTTCTTGATCTGAAAATTACGATAGGTGTCCAGTTAAACCGTTGTATTAATGTAACAAAGGCTATGGGAAAAGAAAACGGTAAAT
This sequence comes from uncultured Eubacterium sp., assembly GCA_947573465.1. GTDB lineage: Bacteria > Bacillota > Clostridia > Lachnospirales > Lachnospiraceae > Eubacterium_G. The sequence goes on along the minus strand of CANPET010000143.1, from coordinate 3,897 downwards.
CTGCGGAGGAATTATTTGAACGTTATATTAAAGTATACGAAGAGATGAATGTAACATCCGTGTATTCATTCTATGTAAAAGCGAAAAAGGTGGAAAAAGGAATTGGAAAGTTAAATGTAATTGATTTCACTCGTAAGTGGAACAAATTCAGTATTCCCAAAAAACCGGAAACACCATATCAGATAGTACCTTTAAATCAATTTCATGGTCTTGTTGTTGATGGAAAAATTGAAGTATCTGTAAATGATACCATTTTGGAATTCATTGGATATATCGATGGGGAACATTCACTGGAAGAAATATTTGATATGGTTGCAAAGAAAGATCCACAAAAGTTTTCATACAAGAACAAAATTGAATTTATAGAGGATGTTACACAAGTTTGTGGGCTTCTAGAAGAACATAAACTGTTAACTCATTAGAAATATATTAGAAAGTTTGGAAGCGTGGAGGTTTTGACATGAGAGTTATATATTTATCAGTTCCAGTACATCCTGAATATGATTCAGAAGGAATGCGATGGTCTCCTCATTTGGCAGTCTATTATTTAGGGACTATTATGAGGCAACAGGGCATTGAAGTTACCATAGTAGATCCGGATTATATCCGAAAAAGTAATTTTTTTGAGGGAAGTTTACAAGAGCGTGAAGTGATAAAAATTTTAATCGAAGGAAAAGGGTACGATGCGGTTATTTTTTCAGCTACAACACTTACTTGGGGCATTGCAAAGCGGTTTATTAATACAGTCAAAGAAATGTTTCCTTCTATCAATGTAATTGTAGGTGGTGTGCATGCAAGATATTTGTCTGATTATATTATCCAGTCGACAATGGTAGATATTGTAATTCCAGGAGAAGGGGAAAAGACGTTAATTAAGGTTATACAAAACTTACATGATAAGAATCTTCTGAAGACAATTCAGGGGATTAAATTTAAGTTAGATGGCGAAATTATTGATACGGGAGATGCTGAAAAACTTACCATAGAAGAGATGAAGGAATTTCCGTTACCAGATTATGATTTCTTGCCAAAAGCTGTTTATAATACATTTGGTGTCGAAACTTCTAGAGGCTGTAAATTTAGCTGTATCTTCTGTTCAGTTTGCCATAGGCATAGCTGGAGAGGGTTTGACGCAGATACAGCAACAAAGAGAGTTTTGGAACATTATGATAATGTAAAAAATCTTTCTCTCTCAGGGGAGCCAAATATATATTTTGTGGATGACTGCTTTACTGCTGATGTGAACCGGGCAGTTAACATACTGAATCAGATTCACCAGGCAAATCCCTATATTAAGGTAACATTTGAGGCACGTGTTACAGATATCATAAAACCAGGTGTGGTAGAACAGATACCAATTGATATGGTGAATATGATACAAATAGGAGTAGAATGCGGATATAATGAGGGATTAAAAAAAATAAGAAAAGGAATTACAGTAGAACAGCTTGAAGAATGTGTTGAGAAGTTATCTGACTACGATTTACAGTATACTGTGTCACTTTCTTTCATTATAGGTTTTCCATGGGAAACAGTTGAGGATATTAAAAAGACTGTACAGACCATGTCTTACCTTTGTGGAACATATGGGGTCATGGCGAATTTAAACTGGCTTTGGCTTATGCCATCAGATTTATGGTGGATTCGTAAAGACTATGGTATAGAAGTTAATGAGGACGTATTCGATGATCCTGCATGGTATGCCGATAAAGATGTTTTTTTCAAAACCCACCCATTAATTTCTGTTGACGATGTGAATGAAATAACAGAACTAGTTATGAAACAGCAGGCGAATGGTGCAAGATTTGCGTACTCCGCACCAGTGCTTCGTTATGCATATATCTTATTTTGCAGAAAGGATGTGTCTATGAAAAAGTTAAAAAAAATAATTCATGTAATAGGTTCTCCAGAAAAAGGATTTCAACAAGTGACACAAGAAGCACATTTTCTTATTATGGCATGCATTGTAGTCACTAGTAAAATAGTTTTGCTTGTAGCCCGGTTCGACTTGTTCCGAGAGTATTGCGAAGCACTGACATATCAATACATGTATAGTATGAAAGATCTTTTTAATTTGAACCTGACGAACGTACAGATAGAGAAAATGGTGTCAGAGTCACCATATCAGTCTTTGCGAAGCACCTTTTTAAATTCTATTGTCATGTATTTTCTGGCGGGAATTTTTATCTGGATGCTGGTAAAAATACGAAAAGGTGAAGGAAACCTTAGACAGTACTTAAGCATAATGGCATATGCACATATTCCTTTAGTATTGAGTTATCTATTTTTAGGACTTGTATCCATCGGAACAAATGAATTATATTTCAACAGTTCATTTACCAGTATTGGTTATTATTTTCCAGGTACTGTGTCTCCTTTTTTGAAAGGAATTCTGTCTGGCGTGGAACTATTTGCAGTATGGAAATACATATTAGTGTATTATGGTCTGAAGTCTGTAACTGGCTTCAAAAAGCGGGACAATATCATAATCTGCATTTTTATGTTCGGAATTTTGATGTTAATATCAGGATTAAATGTATGGGCTGGAGAAGGGATTGGAAATTTGTAATATAAATCTGGAGGAGTCAAATGAAGAAAAAGTGCTACATTGCTAGTGGTGTTATTCTTGTGTTAGTTATTCTAGCTGTATTACAAGTTTTTAATAAGTGGAATGATTTAAAGGTAGATTACCAAATCAGAGTAGAAAAGCTAAAAAATGAATATTTGAAGTTTGAAAGTACGGTGGTTGCAAAAACAGAATGTAATGATAAGACAGAGATATATGCACCAGATGTATTCTATGTAAAAAGTGTTCTTGTAAAAGAAAATGATATGGTAACAAAAGGAGAACAACTATTTCGTTTTTCTACACAGGATTATGAGGAGGAGATTCTCAGGGAAGAGGAAAGTAAGAGGATGTTAGAAGTCCAGATTGCCCAGGAAGAACAACAAGAAAAGAGCAGGCTTTCTGAGCTTAAGCTAAGTTTATCAACGTACCAGCTAACTTGTAATCTTGCTAAAAACGAATTAGACTATCAGAAGGCCTCTCTGTTACAGGCAAGAGAGGATTATAAGAAAGATAAGGATAACTTAGTGTTGCTTGCAGCAAAAAAAACATATAGAGATGCTGAAGAGAAGTATAAATCTGCACTAGAACAGTGTGATTATGTGGAAAAAGAAATAGCAGATTACCAAGTCTCAGAAAATTCCAATATTAAAATTTTGAAACATAAAATTAAATTATCTGAACTTACTATAAAGCAGTTACAAGAGAAAAAGCAAATAATTGAGAAAATGCAGTATGCAGATAAAAGTGGAATTGTTGCTGAGCTTTGCATATCCAAAGGAATCTATACAACTGCGTGCCAGAAAATTTATACGTTATATGATACAAAGAAACTGAATTTAAAAATTAAGACAGAAGAAAAAAACTTCGGGTTGCTTTCGGAGGGAGATACGGTTACATTAAAGGATGACCATACAAATTTTTCTCTTGTCATTAAAGAAAAGCAGGCTACCAATCAAAATAAAATAGGTGATGTTGTGCTTAATGATACATTTTATCTGATTGCTTCTTTAGATAAAGAACAAAAGAAGAAGTTTATAATAGGTGATGCAAGGCAATACAAAATGGAATTTTTTAGTAGTAAAAAAGCATTGCTTTGCAGCTATTCGAGTCTGATTCGTGAAGAGGAGAACTATTTTATATTTATTTGTGATTTGGACACACAGAAGATAAGTAAGCAGAAAGTGGAGATTGGCAATTTGCAAGAAGATAAAATAGAAATTACCGGAGACATTTCAGAACAGGATTACATTGTGAAAAATCCAGAAGAAAGTTACTATGACGGTGAAGTATTCGCAAGTGTGGTGAAGGAATAATGCTTTGGAGAGATA
>CANPET010000142.1 GCA_947573465.1 uncultured Eubacterium sp. | reverse complement strand
CAGACCATGTAATATCAAAGTGCCCTGCTCCTTTTAGCTCATTGTCTTTTGGACTGACAATGACAAATTCCTCTGCCGCATTTACGCTGTTCTCTTTTGAAACTGCAGGCATAACGGTGAGAACCATAACAACTGATATTACAATTGCCAAAACTCTGTTTACTATTTTCATATAGTCCTCCTTATTATGCTTTTGCCCTTTCAATTTTCCTATTGGTATTATAACAAAAAAAGTTAAAATTCCAATAACTATAAAGTGATTTTATTTAATGCTTGTAAATGAGTTATCTAACAATAACTTTACACCTTGCCTTTTTATTTCCATCTTTCGTTATCACTGTAATTGTACATTTTCCCTTTTTTCTTGCTTTAACAATTCCCTTCTTAGAAACTGTGGCTACTTTTGGATTAGAGCTTTTCCATCTTACCTCTTTATTCATAGCACTTTTGGGCGTTATTATATAACGCAACTGCCGTTTTTTCTTCTTTTTCATCGTTAATTTTTTCTTATTGATTTTAATTTTCTTTACCGAATAATATGGCTTTTTCCGATAATATGTATAATCACTCCAACTTTTCTCATATTTTTTCGGATAATAAATTATAAAGTCGATGTGGGTATCATTAAAAACAGGCTCAAATACAGACGGATTTTGTTCAAATGGATTGTCTGGAAAAAATTTTGGTTTTTTCCCCATAAATTTAACTTCTTTTAATTTTTTACAATGATAAAACGCATTACTTCCTATTGATGTGACACTTTTAGGAATCACTACCCTCTTCAGACTCGTGCAGTACTCAAAAGCATAGCAGGAAATTTTTGTAACACTGTTCGGAATGGTTATATCTGTCAAACTACTGCATCCCATAAACGCACAGGTGTCAATTTCCGTTACACTATTCGGAATGGTTATTCTAGTTAATTGGACACAATCCCTAAATGCATTTGCGCCTATTAATACCACACTGTTTGGAATAGTTATGTCTTTTAAACTTTTACATCCTTTAAACGCACAGGTGGAAATTTCCATAACACCCTTAGGAACGATTACTCTTGTTAATTGTACACAATTTGTAAATGCAAAATAGCCTATTTTTTTGACACTGTTCGGAATTACAAAACTACTGCCACTTTTCCCTTGTGGATATGACAACAATTCCAATTTATCTTTTGTATATAAAACGCCATTCTCACTACTGTAATTCTTATTATTACTGTCCACATTTATACTTTCTAATTTGTGCCAGTTTTCAGACTTATGAAATCCTGAAAACCAGTAAATGCTAATACCTTCAATACTGTTCGGTATTGTGATACTTGTTATCGGTTTATTAAAGTATTGCCAATCACCAATTGCGGTAACTCTTGTTCCTTCAATCTCTGATGGAATCGTTACATTTGTTTCTTCACCCACATAACCAATAATTACAATATTTCCATTGCTCAACCTATTATACTTCCATCCATCTTCTGTTTGAGATTCATAGCCAACTGCTGAAATAGCCGGAAATAGAGATATAACCATCACTACCACTAACAACCTGCAAACTAACTTTTTACCATAAACTTTCATTTTCATTCTCCCTCCTGCACTTTGATAAACAATTGAAATCTATACAAAATCCTCAGACAATATTCTGAACACAAATATAAAATAATCCTTCAATAAATATTCCCTGTTTCTTCTGGCAATAGATTAGGTTACTTATTGTATTTAATTTTTAGTCCGTTCCGTTTTTCTTTATTATACCAATTAATAATTTAAACTACAATAAAAATATATCCTTACGACAGTGTAAATTTACATTCGTTTTTTTAGGTCAGACTGCACCTAGAACTTTTAGATTAGAATTAGATTTCCTAAATTTAATTCTACCTAACATCATTTCTCCCTACTTATCAATTCATTTATATAAATTTCATATTTGAATTAAAAAATATCTGTTTCTTTATATCCAATGTCAAACTAGTCTGCATCTTATCAAAATACTTTCCCAGTTGTCCATTCCTGTTCCTTTCTGATAACAGTATCTCTTCCGTTGTGATATCCTTTAATATTCAGTTATACACCCAAGGAGAATGAAAAAATGAAGAAAATACAAAAACTTTTGATATTAATGTCTTTAATTATTACACTTCAATGCGGAATGCTGTTTCTGGCATATCCTGTTCATGCAACAGAATCTGTAACGCCCCTCCGACTTCGGGACAATCCTAGGAACAATATTCTGAACAACCTTCTAATACAAAGGAATCAAATTTCACGACTTCTAATCTCTCACCGGTAAAATCTAATATTATTTTATTAGATCCCGGACATTGTTCAAAACATACCGGTGCAAGAAATTAATGGTTTAAAGGAAAAACAGGTTGTACTTGATATTGCAAAGACATATAAAGGCAAATTAAACGAATATGGAGATATTACTGTTTATATGACCCGAGAAATGAATAAATGTTGTGAAGCACTTTATCTGGGGGATTGTCTTACATCACGAAACAATTATGCCCAAAGATTAGATGCTGATTTTTTAGTCAGTATGAATATCAATTGGGACAAAAAATCAAAAACCACCGGTTCTAATGCTTTGGCTGCATATAAATCTGGATACAATGATACAATACGTGTGAAAACACAACTTCTTGACAAAAAAGTTGTGTCCAAACTCAGTACTATCGGAATTAAAAATGATGGAAAATGGTAAATCTATACAAAGTAAATCATGACCACCCGTCAAACGGGTGGTTTATATTTCGCACGCTTTGCGAGTTCAACAGGGTCACAACCCATAATAAAAATAGGAGGGATTCCAAAATATATCCCTCCTATTTCCATATTATCACTATATCAAAATATTGTATTTCTCTTAAGATTACTACTTTTTCTAATAGATTTTATAACTTTATTGATAAAATGCTGTAAAACCTATTTCTTCAATACTTAATCCCAATTCACGGTCTAAAAGAGTGTTCCACAATACTACTGCATTCATCAATCCCAAATTACATGCAGATTGTTTATTGGAATAAGACGTAGTATCGGATAGATTAAACACTATTTTACTCTTATCCCTAGAATATGTAGAAGGAAACAGAGAAGCTGTAGCTTTAAAACCGGTTTTTGCAGCGTTGTCCACTTCTGCATACTCAACCGGAACACTCATATTGGTCATATTCATATATAAATTTATACCCGTTTGTATATTCTCCTTTTCAGATATACAAACAAACCCAAATCTATCCATATCTAATTCATAGATAATTCCTACCTTATAAACAGTAGTATCATTTGCTACTGGAATTGTCATACTTATGACCTTATTTCCTTTATCATTAAAAAATCCTTTCAATAATATATGATTTTTCAATAATACTTTGTTATTATAAATCTGCGTTTCTGTAATAGCAGGAGCAACTGGTTTCACCCTCTTATTTTTCACAGTAATTTTACATTTGTATTTTTTCTTACCAACTTTCGCTATAATCGTAGTTTTTCCTTTTTTCTTTGCTTTCACTTTACCTTTCGCTGAAACAGTTGCTACCTTTTTCTTTGATGAAGACCATTTAACTTTCTTCTTTGTCCCTTTCAATTTTAAAGTTAATGTTTTACCAACAGTAAGCGTAGCTTTCTTTTTATTTAGTTTCACTTTTGTTGCTGCGGATACTGTTGTTGATTCTGTTCCAACTATGCTTACACCCGTCATTAACAATGCAATAATAAATAGAATTGCAAATGTTTTCATAATTTTCTTCATATTAGCCTCCTTATATTTCGTTTACACAAAAATCTTTTTTATAATATAATTATAACACAATGAGCCTACTGGTTGTCAAGCGCTATTACCATAAGTTTTAAACCATAAGTTTTAAATTTTTCACTCTGGCAAACTATCTCTCAAACACAGCGCTCCCCATCCTGCCAGTTCGCTTGGATATTCATTAATTCCTGCTAAATGTCTTGCTCCTCTAATCATATACACCTTAACTTTTTCTCCATATAGAAAAGCATCATTTCCTCTCACAATCCCCCACTCCATCATCAAAGCCGCACTGCCTGACACGAAGGGAGTTGCCATAGATGTACCACTTCTGATGGTTGTTCCGCCTGTATTCGATGCTGATACAATATTCACCCCCGGTGCAACAATATCCGGTTTTATCTGATTGTCCTCTCTTGTGAAACCTCTGCCCGAAAACGATGCAATAGAATCATTATTCCCATTATATGCCCCTACTGTTATCGCTTTTCTTGTTCCTGCCGGAACAGTCAGCGTTATAAAAGGGTCCGGTGTAAGAAATCTTGTATTTTCGTTAATAGAACCACTGGTCGGAAGCCATAAATCATATCTGCCATTAACAGTTCTCTCAGGAATGATACTGATATTCCATATCCCACTTTTTACATATCTGTTCTGCGGAATCAGACTGATATATACCTCCTGATATTTACTGTACGGTTTCGGTGTTCCGTACAAAAGTTTCATTGTTGTCCCATCCAATTCATATGTAAATATATACCCATCCTTATTGATAATTGGTGTAGAATCACCGGAAGGTGCCGTTATCTGAATGCCCCATTCATCTACATAATTTTTCCATAACTGTATGCCAAAAGTTCCCTGATATTCGGAGACCTGCAGTTCAATATCTTTCCTTTCGTCTAAAGACCTGTCTGATACATTTCCACGACTCACATTGATATATCCTCCCGCATGTCCTGCACTGTCTCCCTCATTTCCTGAACCAATTGCCATTACCATTCTGTTCGCATCAATTACTGAATCAAAATAGGTAGATAAAAGAGAGGTTCCGTCATGAGAACCATAAGTATTACCAAAACTGATATTCACGACAAAAGGCATTCCATATTCATTTGCCTGTTTCACAATAAAATCAACTGCTTCCATTAGTTGTGTCGTTTTAGGAAAAGAATTTTCTGCAGGCTCTGCCATTTTTACAATAATCAGTTTACTCTTTGTGGCAATTCCTAAGTTTTGAGTTTTGTTCTCCGCATAATTTCCCGCTGCGATTCCTGCTACATGCGTACCATGACCGGATATATCTCTGGAATTAACAATCGCATAGGGATTATCACTGAGCAGTGCCTCATTAATCTGTGCTTCATCAAAGACAGTGTCTGTTACCTGATCCCATAACTTTAGAATCCTTGTCGTTCCATCAGCATTTCGAAACGCCTGATTCGTGTAATCTATACCACTGTCAGCCACACCAATAATTACTCCCTCGCCAAAC
>CANPET010000141.1 GCA_947573465.1 uncultured Eubacterium sp. | reverse complement strand
TTCTCTGGCACATACCAATGCAGACTACGAAACTGCAAAAAAGGCAATTAATGCAGGTGTAGACCATGGGGTTCATTTGTACAATGCCATGCATTCGGTTTCGCATAGAGAGCCGGGATGTGTAGGTGCCATTTTAGAAAGTGATAAGACGAAAGCAGAATTGATTTGTGACGGATTACACATTCATCCGCAGGTTGTGAGAAGTGTGTTAAAACAAAAGGGTGTGGATAATGTGATTTTCATCAGTGACAGTATGCGGGCCACAGGATTAAAGGACGGAACTTATACATTGGGGGGGCTGGATATTAATGTGAGGGGAAATAGAGCAACCTTAGTTGGCGAGGATACCTTGGCAGGCTCTGTGACAAATCTGACTGTATGAAAGTTGCAGTGAAAGATATGGATATACCATTGGAGACAGCGATTGCCTGCGTCACAATGAATCCGGCAAAACAGTTGGGAGTTTATGATGAAAGAGGCTCTCTTACAGTTGGGAAAAAAGCGGACATTGTGCTGCTTGATAAGGAATTGAATATAAAAACAGTAATTACGAATGGCAAAAAACTATTATAAATAATTAAATGGAGAAAGATAAAAATGATATACAGGGATATAGTGATTGAGCATGATGGTAATGCTGCAAAATTGACAACATATATTATGGATGCATCAATAGAAATGTGTGATAATAAACGGCCTATGATTTTGATTTGTCCGGGAGGTGGATATGCGACAATATCTGACAGAGAGGCAGAGCCTATTGCAATACAATTGAATGCCATGGGATATCACGCTGCAGTCCTTAGATATTCTATAGCACCGGTTCGTTATCCGGTGGCGTTACTGCAAGTAGGTGAATCATTAAAATATTTGCGAAGGCATGCAGATGAGTACGGTATTCTTTCTGATAAAATTGCAGTTATGGGATTTTCAGCAGGTGGACATCTGGCGGCAAATTTTTGTACATTTTGGAATAGGAAATGGCTGGCAGAACGATTGGAAACGAAGTCTGATATTTTAAAACCTAATGGGATGATTCTCTGTTATCCTGTGATTACTTCAGGTGAGTATGCACACCATGATTCATTTAAGAATCTTCTTGGCGAAAAATATGAGGAGATGAAGAGAATATTATCTTTGGAAAATGTGGTTTCAGAAGATACGCCAGAATGTTTTATATGGCATACGAAAGAAGATGCAACAGTACCGGTCGAAAACACATTACTATTTGTTGAAAAAATGAAAGAAAAGGGAAATGCAATCGAAAGTCATATATTTGATAAAGGTGATCATGGTTTGGCATTAGCGAATAGAAGGACAATGACGCCTGATGGATATGCTTTAGAACCTACGGTAGAGTGTTGGATAGATTACTTAAAAAAGTGGCTTGAAAAGTGGAAAGAAAATGCATTGTGAGATACTGCTAAAAGAAAATAAGCAATATCTTTACAATACAATTAATATGTGATAATCTAAAAACGGAGAAACCACAACCGGAAAGGTTGTATATATGAATTTCAATGAAAATCAAATCAAGGCAGTCAGCCACAAAAAAGGTCCGGCAATGGTTCTTGCCGGACCTGGTTCTGGTAAAACCACCATTATTACCCATAGAGTTAAAAATTTAATAGAGAGCGGAGTGCCACCGGAAAAAATTCTGGTGGTTACTTTTACAAAAGCAGCTGCAATACATATGCAAAAGAAGTTTTTTCATATTATGCAGGGAGAGAACTGGATAAGAGGGAGTTATCCGGTTTCTTTTGGTACCTTTCATAGTGTATTTTTTAAAATTCTGAAACTGACAAACAATTATAAAGGAGAAAATATTTTAGGAGAACGTGAGAAGTTTCAGATACTGAGGGAAATTGTCCTCAGAAAAAAAATAGAAGCAAGTAACATGAATGATTTTCTTCAAAATATTGCAAGTGAAATTAGTAAGGTTAAAAGCAATATGACAGATACAGATTCCATTGAACCGCAGTGCTGCAATCAGGAAATATTTCAATACGTTTTTGAAGAATATGAAAAGGTATTATCATATGAGCAAAAAATTGATTTTGATGATATGTTATTAAAATGTCATCAGTTATTTCAGGAGAAACCAAAGATATTGGAGAGATGGCAGCAGATTTTTGAGTATATTTTGATTGATGAGTTTCAGGATATTAATTATGTGCAGTACGAAATTATAAAGATGCTGGCATGTCCACAGAATAATCTGTTTGTTGTGGGGGATGATGACCAGTCCATTTATGGATTTCGAGGAGCATGTCCGGAGTTAATGTTTCAGTTTGAAAAAGATTTTTTAGGTTATGAAAAGATAATATTAAATAGAAATTATCGCTCCAGTAAAAAGATTGTAGAAATATCAGAAAGGTTAATTTGTAATAATAGTCATCGATATGAAAAAAATATGCAGGCAGATTTTGTCGGGGAGGTTGAGCCGGAAGTTAAGCTGTTTAAAACACAATTTGAAGAATTGGAGTATGTTGTTCAAAAAATAAGACAATTAAAGTGTGAGGGGGTTGCCGAAAGTGAGATTGCAATTCTGGTGAGAAACAATAGTCAGATACCGGAAATACGAAAATTTTTATATAACAGAGAAATCCCTGTAAATGGAGAAAAGGAAAAAAATTATATTTATGAGAGTATTATAGCTAAAGATATTATTTCTTATGTGAAAGCAGCTCTAAATTATCAAAGTATGGATATTCGGGAAAATCAGGAGTTGATTTACATATTAAATAAGCCAGTGCGCTATATTAGCAGACATATATTGGCACAGGAAAACATGAATTTTTATAAATTAAGACAGGTGTATGGGCAAAGCCTGGAAATAAAAAAGAATATAGAAAAACTGGAGTTTGATCTGCAAATGTTGTCAAAGTTAAAACCTGCGGCAGCAGTTTTGTATATTGAAAAAGGAATTGGATATGAAAATTATTTAACAGATTATGCAAAAGAAAAACATATCAAGAGTACAGTTTTAAGAAAACAGTTAGAGGAGATTAAAAACGACTGTTGCCAATATGATACATTGCAATCATGGATGAAGGGTATTGCGGAAACGGATGAGGAGAACATTGAGGCAGATAATATAAAAATTATGACAATGCACAGTGCAAAAGGGTTGGAGTTTGAGGCTGTATTTATTGTAGATGTAAATCAGGGGATTATTCCAACATCGAAGGCTGTAAGAAACAGAGATTATGAAGAAGAGCGCAGAGTTTTTTATGTGGCAGTTACCAGAGCAAAGAAAATACTGGGAGTATATGCAGTTACAGAAAATCTGGGGTGCAGAGTAGAACCGTCAATGTTCTTAAGCGAGATGACAAATTTATTGTGAATATTTCGTTAAATGTTCTGTCAATTTATTGCATTTTTATAGTACTTCTGTTAAAGTTATACTTATTAAAAAGTGTGCAAGCACAGAAAGAGGAAAAAATGGGAAATAATCAGTTTGAAGAGGATGAAGATTTATTTGTAACACTTACATTAGAAGATGACAGTGAGGTTGACTGCCTTGTTGTCAGCATATTTGAAGCAGAGGGAAAAGATTATATTGCATTGCTTCCAACAGAAGGACCGGAGAATGAAGAGGGAGAAGTATTTATTTATAGATATTTCGAAGATGAAGACGGAGAACCGGGATTAGATAATATTGAAACAGAAGCAGAGTTTTTCTTAGCATCACAGGCATTTGATGAATTAGTAGAAGCCGGTGAGTATGATGAGATAATCGATGAGGAAGAGAATTTACATTAGAGGTTATAGAGATGCCATACGATGAAGAAACCAGAAGATTAATAGAAAACAGAAAGAGGAATGCTGAGTTCAGAAAAGAGCAGCAGATGAAAAAGAGAAAGATGACTTTGGCAGGTTTGGGCGGAGTTATCGCACTACTTGTTGTAATTATTATTATTGCAGCTTCCTGTTCAGCGAAGAAGGATACTGAGGTAGAGACGAACCCGAAGAAGGAGACTTCTGTTTTAGGAGTTACTACAGCGGAGGAAACTACAGTTTCTGAAAGTACCAGTGCCAGTGAAACTGGTACAACAAATCAGTATGAATCGGTTAGCAATAGTGACAATGCCACATCAGTAACAGGACAGGGAGAGACAACCAGTCCGGCAGTTACAGGCAGCTCCAGTGGTATTCAGTATACAAAGGATGCAGTAAATATCCGCAGAAAGGCTGATGGAGATTCAGAGATAATCGAAGTACTGGAAAAGAATGAGAAGGTGGAAGTTCTCGGTGTAGAAGGCAAGTGGACTTATGTGAAATGGGGAGATATTAAGGGATATATTTCCACAGAATTTTTAAAAAATGAACAATAAAATGTAAATCATAAATGGCAGTGTGCAGGAAATGCACATTGCCATTTTAGAATGTTAATGGAAGGACAAATATCGGGTGACAGCGATGAATTATACAGAGGCAAGAAACTATTTAAAAGAAGTAAATAAGTATGGAAGTGTGCTGGGATTAGATAGTATCACGATATTACTGGATGCATTAGGAAATCCCCAAAAGGAATTGAAAGTAGTTCATATCGCAGGAACGAATGGAAAAGGTTCAACGTTGGCATTTATACAGAGTGTCCTTGTAAAAGCAGGATATCAGACAGGGCGGTACAGTTCCCCGGCAGTGTTTGATGATGATGAGATAATTCAAATCAATGGAAGAAATATTGAAAAAGAAGAGTTGGCAGATATTGTTACATTGATTCGAGAGAAAGCTGATATAATTTTAGAAAAGTATGGTTTTCATCCGACACCATTTGAAATTGAGACAACCATGGCATTTGAGTACTTTAGAAGAAAGAAATGTGACATTGTCTTAGTAGAATGCGGTATGGGAGGAGCAGATGATGCGACCAATGTATTTGAGCAGGTATTGTGCAGTGTGATAACGAGTATATCTCTCGACCATACAGCATTTTTGGGAGAGACCATAGAGGAAATCGCACAAGTAAAAGCCGGTATTATAAAACCATATTGTCCGGTAATTATGGCTAAACAAAGTGAGAAGGCAGTTAATTGTATAAAAAATATAGCGCAAGAAAAAGGGGCAGAATTTGTTCAGGCCGGACAGGCACAATTAACAGCTCAGAATCATCCGTCAGATATGAAAAGTGTAAAAAATCGTATTAACTATAGAGCAGCGAATGGAAAAAAATATCAGGCGAATATAAAAATGCTTGGAACATACCAGAGTATCAATGCAGCCACCGCGATTGAAACGCTTCTTTGTTTAGAGAACTATGGTTATCAGTTAGAAGAGTATATAGAGCAGGGATTGTCAAAAGCCATGTGGAACGGAAGAATGGAAATTATCTCAGAGGATCCTTTATT
>CANPET010000140.1 GCA_947573465.1 uncultured Eubacterium sp. | reverse complement strand
CCAGGATGATATGGGCAAGGTAATTGGAAAGCAGGGAAGAATCGCAAAAGCAATTCGTTCTGTTGTAAAAGCTGCATCTTCAAAATGCGATAAAAAAGTTAAAGTGGAAATTCAATAAGTTCACTTTAATACAAGTGCAACAAGGCTGGATAATTCCAGCCTTGTTATGTATATGGAAAAGGTGTATATGGAAAAGTATTTAAGAGTTGGTGTTATCAGTAATACACATGGAGTGCATGGAGAAGTAAAAGTTTATCCTACGACTGATGATATTAAAAGATTTGATTATTTAAAAGAAGCTGTATTAGATACAGGAAAAGAATATATAGAGGTTAATGTAACTAGTGTAAAATACTTTAAAAACATGGTAATTTTAAAATTTGAACAGTTTAATAATATGGATCAAGTGATACCATATAAAGGAATGGATTTGCTGGTTACAAGAGAAAACGCGATACCATTAGAAGAAGGAGAACATTTTATTGTTGACCTTGTAGGATGTAAGGTTGTCACTGATGATGGGGAAGATTTCGGCGAATTAGTAGATGTGTTACAAACAGGAGCTAATGGTGTTTATGTTGTAAAAATGAATGATGGAAAAGAAGTATTGTTACCAGTAATAGATGAATGTGTATTAGAAAAAGATGTTGAAAATAAAGTGATTAAAGTGCACATTATGAAAGGACTATTGGATTAATGAATTTTCATGTATTAACACTCTTTCCGGATATGATTGAACAAGGCGTTTGTACCAGTATTACAGGAAGAGCAATAGACAAAGGATTGATTGGTTTAAATACAGTGAATATTAGGGATTATGCCGGAAATAAATATGGACAGGTAGATGATTATCCCTATGGTGGTGGTGCCGGTATGGTTATGCAGCCAGGACCGGTATATAGAAGTTACGAGGCTGTTGTGGAAGAGATAGGATATAGGCCAAGAGTCATTTATCTGACGCCGCAAGGAAAAGTGTTTCATCAGGACATGGCAGAAGAGTTTTCAAAAGAAAAAGATTTGGTCTTTCTTTGTGGGCATTATGAAGGAATTGACGAGAGAGTTCTTGATATGATTGTAACAGATCATGTGTCTATTGGTGATTATGTGCTGACAGGCGGAGAGTTACCTTCTATGGTAATGATTGATGCAATCTCAAGATTAGTACCAGGAGTGCTCAATAATGATGTATCAGCTGAGTTTGAGTCTTTTCATGATAATCTTTTAGAATATCCACAGTATACACGACCTGCGGAATTTATGGGACAAGAAGTTCCACCGATACTTTTATCAGGAAATCATCCGAAAGTAGATCAATGGAGAAGAGAGCAGTCTATTTTAAGAACAATGGAAAGACGACCGGATTTGATAAAAGAGGCAAATTTAACAAAAGAAGACATAAAATTCATAAAAACACTTGATAAATAGGGAGAGTTATGTTAATATAGCAAATGCTGTATGTCGAGGTGCTAGCCTTAGACATATTACTCGCATAGAAATGATGGTCCTCTGTTGTTATACACATTAAGAACATCGGAATAAATAAGGAGGCTATTATGCAGGAATTAATTAAAGAGATTGAAGCAGCTCAGATTAAAGAAGTTACACCATTTAACGTAGGTGATACAATTAAGGTTCACGCTAAAATCGTTGAAGGTAACAGAGAAAGAGTTCAGGTTTTTGAAGGACTTGTAATTAAAAAACAGGGTGGAAGCAACAGAGCTACATTCACAGTAAGAAAGAACTCAAACGGAATCGGAGTTGAAAGAACTTGGCCATTATATTCACCAACAATCGCTAAGATTGAAGTAGTTAGACAGGGTAAAGTAAGACGTGCTAAACTTAACTACATCAGAAGCAGAGTTGGTAAGGCTGCAAAGGTAAAAGAATTAGTTAAATAATTATTACTTTCAAAAAGGAACGGGTTGATTCTCGTTCCTTTTTTACTCGTTATGGAAAGGAGTAAGAGATGGATTATCAATGGTTTCCGGGGCATATGACAAAAGCGATGCGCCAAATGAAAGAAGATATTAAGTTAATTGATTTAGTCATTGAATTATTAGATGCCAGAATCCCTTTGAGTAGCAGGAATCCTGAAATAGATAACTTGGGGCAGAATAAGGCAAGATTGGTCTTGCTAAATAAAGCAGATTTGGCAGATGAAAATCAGAATAATAAGTGGGTAGAGTACTTTAAAGAAAAAGGAATTATTGCCTTAAAAATCAATTCGAAAAATAAGCAGGGAATCAAAGAAATTAACAACGCAGTGAATATTGCCTGTAAAGAAAAAATTGAAAGAAATAAAAAAAGAGGAATTATCAATCGTCCTATCAGAGCCATGGTCGTTGGCATTCCGAATGTAGGAAAATCTACATTTATTAATGCATATGCCGGTAAAAATTGCGCAAAGACAGGTAACAAACCAGGCGTAACAAAAGGAAAACAATGGATTCGCCTAAACAAAAACCTTGAGTTGTTGGATACACCGGGAGTTCTCTGGCCAAAATTTGAGGACCAGATCATTGGTATGCATTTAGCATTTATCGGTTCTATGAATGATAATATACTAGATGTATCGGAATTAGCATATCAGTTAATAAAATTGTTAAATAATCTTTATCCGGATGTCATAAATGAACGATACAATATAGAAGGACATGAAGATCCTTTACAGATAATGTACCAGGTGGCAGAGGTAAGAGGATGTAAGTTAAAGGGGAACCAGCCGGATTTAGAAAAAACCAGTGGTATTATACTAGATGATTTTAGAAGTGGTAAATTAGGACGAATTACCCTTGATAGATAAAAAATTGCCACATTATCTAAATATAAGAGAGGCAATAACGTACTTATAAAATACAGAGAGTGAAATTATATGAGTAAAAGTATTAAAGACATAAAAGACGAGTTGAATAATATTCAGATAAATAATATTAAGGAGTTTGTTGCAGAGTATTCATCCGACGAACGCAGTGGAGTGATTGCCCTGGTAAAAAAAGCACAGAAAACATATGACAATTATCAGTTAGAACTGAAAAGAACATACGATTTGCAGTATTTTGAAAGAAAATACAGTGATTATCAGTTTATTTGTGGTGTAGATGAAGTAGGAAGGGGACCGCTGGCAGGTCCTGTTGTAGCAGGAGCTGTGATTTTACCAAAGGATTGTGATATTCTGTATATTAATGATTCAAAAAAATTATCTGCTGCAAAAAGAGAAGAACTGTATGAGATTATTATGGAAAAGGCGGTTTGTGCAAAAACTGCATTGGCAACGCCGGAGACGATTGATGAAATTAATATTTTACAGGCAACTTATCAGGCAATGAAAGCGGCAATTGGCAGTTTAAATCCGGCACCGGATATTCTGCTGAATGATGCTGTGAACATTCCGGGACTGAATATGAAACAGGTGCCGATTATTAAAGGAGATGCCAAGAGTATTTCTATTGGGGCTGCAAGTATTATCGCTAAGGTTACAAGAGATGCCATGATGGTAGAGTATGATAAAATCTATCCTGAATATGATTTTGCGTCAAATAAGGGATATGGCTCAGCGAAACATATTGCTGCATTAAATGAATATGGACCATGTCCAATACATAGAAAAACATTTATTAAAAATTTTGTATAGAAGAGTGAAATTTTTATCAATTTACAGGCATTATCAAGGGAGGAGAGTTTGAACACACGGGTTGTTGGTGGAATCTATGAAGAGCAATGTGCGAATTATTTGAAAAAACATGGTTTTCAGATTGTAACACAAAATTACAAATGTAAAATTGGGGAAATTGATATTATTGCAGTGAAAAATAATATTCTAAGGTTTATTGAGGTAAAATATAGAAAGAATGAATCTTTTGGATTCCCAATAGAAGCTGTTAATAAAAGAAAGCAAAATAAAATTATGAAAGCTGCATCATGGTTTTTAAATGAAAATAAACAATATGAAAATATGCAATGCAGTTTTGATATCATATCTATATCAGAACACAATATTGAATATATATTTAATTGTTTTGGAGCAATGTAATGAATGATATAAAATTAAATAAACAGAATAATAATACTACAAGAATAAAATTTCATCATGGTGTACCATATATCTCCTACATGGCACTGGAAAAATTTTCATGGCTGTGTCATGGTTTTTCTACAAGAATAGGTGGTGTGAGTACGGGATATCTTAGCAGCATGAATCTGGGACATGGCAGGGGAGATTCAGAACAGAATATTATAAAGAATCATGAAATTATGGCAAACGTAATAGGTTTTGATGCGAAAAATATTGTGGCAAGCAGACAAACGCATACGACAAATATTAAAATTGTTTCTAAGGAAGATATCGGAAAAGGAATATACAAAGACATAGATTATGATAATATTGATGGAATGATTACGAATGAAAAGGAAATCGTTCTTACTACATACTATGCAGATTGTGTTCCACTATATATGGTTGATACAAAAAATAAAGCGATTGGGCTGTCTCATTCGGGGTGGAGAGGAACTGTAGGAAGAATTGGAAAAGTTACATTAGAGCGAATGGCAGAAGAATATGGTACGAAACCAAAGGATGTCATTGTGTGTATCGGACCTTCTATCTGCAAAGAATGTTATGAAATCAGTGAAGATGTTGCTGTGGAATTTATAAAAGAATTCCCGGAGAATATTGATAATATATTGGCAAATAAAGGAAACGGAAAATATATGCTGGATTTATGGTCCTGTAATAAAATTATTTTTGAAGAATGTGGTGTTTTAGAGGAAAATATTCATCTTCCGGATGTATGTACCTGCTGTAATCATCAGGTTATGTTTTCTCACCGGGCAACCAATGGACAAAGAGGAAATCTGGCAGCATTTTTAGAGATAAAATAAGAATTTACAAATAATGGCTGTTATTGTAAAATTTAATGGTGAGGTAAAAGATATGAGTAAACCAATTGTTGCCATTGTTGGCAGACCAAATGTAGGAAAATCAACATTGTTCAATGCACTTGCAGGACAAAAAATTTCTATTGTAAAAGATACACCTGGAGTTACCAGAGATAGAATATATGCTGATGTAGACTGGCTGAATTATAATTTTACCATGATTGATACAGGTGGAATTGAGCCAGACAGCAGTGATATTATATTGTCACAGATGAGAGAACAGGCACAGATTGCTATTGATACTGCAGATGTGATTATTTTTATGACAGATGTAAAACAGGGATTAATTGATGCGGACTCAAAAGTTGCTGATATGTTAAGGCGAAGCCGTAAACCGGTTATTCTGGTAGTAAACAAAGTTGATAATTTTAATCGAATGATGGCAGATGTCTATGAATTTTATAATCTTGGTATCGGTGATCCGGTTCCTATTTCTGCATCGCAGAA
>CANPET010000139.1 GCA_947573465.1 uncultured Eubacterium sp. | reverse complement strand
AAAAATCTTCAATAATTTTTATCTGTTGCCTTATTCGAGGCAAGCATTTTTTTATATATTCTTTCTGCAAAATCTCTTTCACAAGGTTTCTATCTTTCTTTTTTATATAACATCCATGAGCATTGGTTTCATTTGTTTTTCGATAATATTGATATGTATTATGGTTCTTTATTGCAACTATTATCCCTTCTGGTGCTGACTCAATATATGAAGTCCCACTCTTTTCCCATTTTCTTAACATTTTCAATTCTTTTTCCAATATTTTTCTAACCAATTATATATCTCCTTTAGCGTTAATGTTATTTAATTCAGCTTTTTCAGTACCTTATGCTTCAATGTGTATATTGTTTCATATTGTTTATATAAAAATGTGTATAGTTTGTAAACATTTTATAAACATATATTTAGTCTACTACTTCTCTTATAAAAAACTTTTCTTATCTTTTACATATATGATTTTTTCAATAACATATATCTATATGTAATCAATCCTCCGATAATGTATTTTCCCTTCTCTTTTACATATAGCATTCCCTCAATTGCACATTTCTATATGTAATCAGTCCTCCGATAATGGATTTTCCCTTCTCTTTTACATATAACTTTTCCTCAATTGCACATTTCTATATGTAATCAGTCCTCCGATAATGAATTTTCCCTTCTCTTTTACATATAACTTTCCCTCAATTGCACATTTCTATATGTAATCAGTTCCCCTGACAATAGATTTTTCTTTACTTTATACGCAAGTAGCCCCGGTACGCATCAGCATACCAGGGCTATCCCTTACCATTTTCTATTCAAAATCAAATCCCTCGCTGCAAGCAGTGAGGGATTTGACTCTCATGGCATTCGTCAAATATATTTGCCATAATATATTCACCAAACGGCATTCGTCAAATGCACATGCAAGCATGTACTCTTAACTCATTACTCAAAATAAACTGTTATGGCTGAAACCTTGCCGTCACGAACAGCTTCTGCCATCTCGCCAACAATCTTTCCTTCTGTTGCAACAGTTTCTCCATCGATTTCAACTTTTGAAACCTTAGCAGCATCTTCGCCATAAGTATTCTTTCCTGTATTGTTTACATATGTAACATCACATGTAGAAAGAAGTCTGAATGTAACTTTGCCTTCATCAAAGAGCCAGTTTGCAAGCTTTGGATCGAAGTTCAGCACTAACTTACCATCTTCATATGTAAATACCTTGCCACCCATCATCATTTCAATCCACATAGAAATCATTTCTGTTGTAGAACCTGAAAGTCTTGCAACAAATCCTCTTCCATGAATATCTTCATTAGGGTTTGCACTAGAAGCAAGGAATGATGAATTTTCAAGGGTACTTCTTCCATACATATTTGGATCTAAGAATGGAATCAATGCTCTTGTAATTGTCTCATAATACTCATCATACAATCCTGCCTTAATCATAGCAAGAATGTATTTATATTCCATGTGAAGGAATACATTTTCTCTTTCCTGCCATCCTGGTGTAAATGCACGACAACGTCCATTTTCCATAGAACACTCTTCAATAGAAGCAGATGTCTTATACATTGCAAGTTTCTGGTCATAAAGTCCTGTTCCCTTAACTTTATTGTACATGTCTCTTGCTGTGTCTGTGTCTACATATCCCATCATACGTGCAGGACCCTCTAAGAAGTAAGGTAATGGAACTGCTTTGAATTCCTTTACTTTTGCTTTTTGAAGTCCATAATGACTAATTACAGCCTCTCCATTTTCATCTACTACAGGCTCAAAGTCTACTGCTTCATGAGTAATGTATGTAGGAACAAGTCCATTACCCATTTCAATAGCCTTTTCAATACCTTTTTCAATCTTAGCTGCAAATGCACTAAATACTTCTACGATATGAGCCTTAGAAACAGTTGTTTCTTCACCACTAAAGTAAAGTTTTACGCTCTCTCTATAGTTTTCTCTGATTGTAGCAACCTTATCCCAGTATGCAAAATCATTCAATGCTCCTGCATTATATTCATCAAGAGCTGCCTTTACATCATCCATGTACTGAGCGATTTCTGCAGGCATTACTACCTCGCCGTCTCCAGCACAGTTTTCTACGATAAAGTTTACTAATCTCTTTAACTCAAATGTTTCTGGTGTTCCTGAACCAAACAATCCAGGTAATCCATTCATGGCATCATTCCATCCTGGCTTTCCACCTTCCATCTCTACACCAATACCATCAACGTCAAGCTGTGCAAACTTGCTAAGTGCAAGAATTACCATCTTAACTGCCAATGTTGTGTGGTAAATATTTTCGTCCTTTGTCTTTAACCAGTTAGTTGCCCACTTATTAAATCCAGGACGGGCAAGTTTTTCAGCATCTTCTACTTCCATACCATACTGACGAACATCACCCTTCTTATTGATAACGTATTTTTCATCTCTTGGTACTACAAAAGCAACGCTGTCATAGAACTTATATGTTTTATCTTCAAATAACAATTCATTTAATTTGTCTGGGTAAACACTTAAGTAATTATCTACTAAGTCCATGTTATAATCCCAATGGTCACTCCAGTAACCTTCACCAAATCCTGCCTCAATATTCTGATCACAGTTATTTAAGATTTCAGCAATGAAATCACCGTCATCAATCTTTACATCTAATCCAAGTTTTGCAATTGTATTAGAAATCTGACCTGGTGTAAACTTACCATCTACAATCTTTTCGATAGCAGAAGCATCACCGTTAATATTCTCTTTTACATAAGCCTTAACATCTGCTTCTTTTCCTGCTGTTACATTGAATAAACTTGGTCTTACCTCTAATGGATTGTAACCATCAGCCTGTACTAAACTAAAGAATGTCTTAACATTGAACTCTCCAACATCTTTATTGAAGAATACGTCATTTCTTCTATTCTGTGAAACATCACGGAAGTTTCCATTACCCTGTGAATAATATTCAGCAGCAATTGAGAAGAAATTGTAATCCCTTTCCGGATCTCCGTGTTTTCTACTAAATAAGTGAATAATAGACTTGTTTCCATCTTTGTTTAAAACATATGGATAACCACCACGAAGGAAGTTGTCTAAGTAACACTGTTCAATGTATTGGTCAAATTTTCCAGCAGCTGTATGTGTCTTTACATCAGATGTAAAGCTGTCAGCCAATTCTTCTGCTTCTACAAACTTGTCAGCAATATATCCTGGTTTTGTAAATGTATCTAATTTTGCATTAATCTGTTCTTCTGAACCTGCAAATCCCATCATTGTGTCAAAAGTAATTGCATCACCTGCAGCTACTGTTTCTTTAAATGGTGTAAATCCACATGGTACTTTGTTTGCAAAACACTGTTTCTTTGCTTTTACTGCATCAATTCCACCATCAATAAATTTTACTGGTGTCATAAGTGAAAGATCATATCCAAACACTGTATCAATATCATAGATAACATCCTGTAACTGACCATCTTTAATTGTAAGATAGTAGTAACCACCTTCTACAGCAGAAACCTCTGCTGAATCATTTTTTGATGCTCGAAGTGTGTAATATGGAACCTTATGATCCAGATTCTTAATGTATGCCCAGCTCTTAAATAAGTTAGACATTTCTTTGAACTCTCCATTTGCAATTCCATATGTAATAATCTTTGGAAGACCATCAATCACTTCTATTTCTTTTGCAGCATCTGAAATATTCTTTACAGATACCTGTCTGATTAAGGCACCAATACTTTCATTTGGAAGGATGAAGTAGTTTACTGTTACTTCGATTCCATATTTTTCATTTGTCTCAATAATCTTGAAACTATTTTTGTTCATTCTTATCTGACGTTTTGCTTCTTTTTCATATTTGAAAAATGGCTCATAATATTCTCCGTCTATTTTTAAGAATGTTCGAAAACCTTTTACTGTTGTATTTTCAAAGGCTGTATTCGCTGAATTAAATTCCATAATGGCATTGCCCTTATTATCAACACCAAAACTATTCATTCCTTGTCCTCTGTTTGTGTAAAATGTCCACATTGGAATACCTTTTACACCAGCAAGACCTGGTAAAAAGCTCGAAAAAGCCGGCATTTTATCATAATCATCAATTACAAATGTCTGTCCTTCAAGTCTATAATTCTCCATAATAATCTCCTTCTATTTGCGTTTTCCGCATGAACTTCTGTAAACCATTTTCGGTGAGAGCTTTGTGACTGTTCCACTCTTATCACCCTCATCGTTTAATAATCTGAAAAGTTCATTTGCGCTTGCACTTCCCATTTCTGTAATCGGGCTGTGTACTGTTGTCAACGGGACACTATAGTACTCACTAATCGTACTGTCATCATACCCTATGACACTTATCTGTTCTGGAACTTTTATTCCAACATCCTGAAATGCCTTGATACATCCCCATGCCATTTCATCATTGGCACAGAACATTGCATCAGGCAACTTAATTCCACTGGATAACACTGAGCGCATCTCACTATACGCCAATGCTTCCTCATAATAGCCTCTTAAAACAATTTCTTCATCTATTGGCAGATTATTTTTCTGCATCATATCTACATAACCCTGATAACGATGCCTGTCATCTCCCGAGTCATTTCCATGCATATAACCAATACGTTTATGACCTAATTTTACCAAATAGTCTACCGCCATAGAAGCTCCCAGTCTGTCATCTACCAAAACGCCGGAAATATTTTTTCCTTTGCTCTCTCTGTCAATGAACACCATTGGAATATTAACTGTGGCAATTCGTTTCACATAATCTCCTGTCAAATCTTCATGGTATATAATAGCTCCAGCAACACCTGACGCAATAATCATTCTGTAAATCTCATCTGGTGAATTATCATTACTTACATAAATATTGAGTAAGTAATTATTTAATTTACACTGCAGATGAATTGCCTGAGTTAATACTTTATAGAAATCACCTTGTAAGCTTGTTAAAAAGAGGCCTATTGTATTTTTCCTATTTGACTTTAACAGCTTGGCATTCATATTTGGTATATAATGAAGTTTTTCTACTGCATCCAACACCCTCTGCTTTGTCTCTTCACTTACAATATCCGCGTTATTAAATACGTTTGATACTGTTGAAATTGCAACGCCTGCTTCACGGGCAACGTCTTTTATTGTAACCATACAATAACCTCCCATTTTTATTCATTCATGGCAAATCGCAAACATGAAACATTATAATTTCATGTTTGCTTTTCACCTTTCTCTACGTTTTACTGATATACTCTTACATAATCGATATAGAAGTAATCTTCATATACCTTCTCTGCTGCAGTATTCTTTACTAAATTCCAGCCATCCATTGTAACCTGGCCTGCTGCATTACCACCACTTGCACAGTTTAAGATAAAGAAGAACGGATGATCAAATTCCCCACCCCATACTT
>CANPET010000138.1 GCA_947573465.1 uncultured Eubacterium sp. | reverse complement strand
ATGATTACATCGACCCACATTTTGGAAGAATTATTCATGATGGCGGCGATACAGTAGGAATGCATGATACAGATAATAGAAATGCCACAAAGTATAAAGTACGGACAACGGACTTAGAAAACTTAGAGGCAAGCAATCAACTGTTTATTGAATTGGTAGAAAAGGCTCATGCCCATGGAATTAAGATTATTATAGATGGTGTATTTAACCATTGTGGTTCCTTTAATAAATGGCTGGACAGAGAGGAAATATATCGGGGAAACAGCGACTATCAGGTGGGGGCTTATGAATCAAAAGAAAGTCCTTATCATTCTTATTTTAAATTTACAGGAGAAAACTGGCCTGATAACGGAGAATATGAGGGTTGGTGGGGGTTTGATACACTTCCAAAATTAAATTATGAGGGCAGTGAAAAACTCTGCAATTATATTTTGGAAATTGCGAAAAAGTGGGTTTCTCCACCTTTCAATGTGGATGGCTGGAGATTGGATGTGGCTGCTGATTTGTCACATAGTTCAGAATTTAATCATAATTTTTGGAAGAGGTTTAGAAAAGCTGTGAAAGAGGCAAACCCGAATGCTATCATTTTGGCAGAACATTATGGTGATGCACATTCATGGCTGATGGGTGATGAGTGGGATACTGTGATGAATTATGATGCTTTTATGGATCCGGTAACATGGTTTTTAACAGGGGTAGACAAACATTCTGACAATGCGAATCCTGATATGCGTGGTAATGGAGAGGTTTTTTATAAAACGATGCAATACCAGAATGCAGAATCAGTCGTTATTGGTAGCGATGAATGAATTATCAAATCATGACCATTCCAGATTTATGACAAGGACCAATAAAATGGTAGGAAGAACCGGGACTGCAGGAGCAAAGGCTGCTAGTGAGAATGTTGACAAGGCAATATTCAAACAGGGAGTTGTAATGCAGATGACTCTGCCCGGTGCTCCGACATTATATTATGGGGATGAGGCAGGTGTATGTGGATGGACAGACCCTGACAATAGAAGAACATATCCATGGGGGAGAGAAGATTTTGAACTATTAGAGTTTTATCGTGAAGCAATTTGTATACACAAGCAGAATGAAGTATTAAAGACCGGCTCTTATATGCCTTTAATCGCAGATGATAATGTCATCTGTTATGGAAGATTTTTAGGGGATGAAGCTGTGATAACAGCAGTAAATACATCTGATGAGGATAAAAGATTGCAGATACCGGTATGGATGTTGGGAAATGAGAGTGAAACATGGGGCAGGTTGTTAGAAACCAGCCGGGAATTTTATAATTGTGGTAGGATTACAGTCAACGCAGATAATGGAATACTTTCTATTTTGATAAAAGAAAATAGTTCTGTAATTTATAAAAATCTGTAAATTGTTCGTAAAACGGATACAATTTCAAAGTGTAAAATAAAAAAAGTGATTTCAATATTGAAATCACTTTTTTATAATTAATTTGCTTTTGAACTTTCTTTTTTTGCTACAAGCATAACACCGGCAGCTGTAATTAATGCAATCATTGGAATTGTTGTTTCGATACCTGTTTTTGGTGATTTACCGGAATCGTCCGGACCGTTTGGTTCTGAACTGCCATCATCAGTTGTTTCTTCCTGAGTAGGTTCTACATCACCACGTGGACTAACCTTTGCGAAACAAGTAGTAGCAAATGAAAATGTTAATATTAATGTAGCTATTAAAACTAAAAGATTCTTCTTCATAATATGTACCTCCATCCATATTTATAAACACTCTATACAATTATACACGATAACAATGAAAAATCAATGTTTTTTTATTATTTTAATCAATACGCGTATAATAGAAATCCAATACAGTTTCAAATAATGGTTTTTTGTTAATGATAAATTGTGCTGCCGGATCGTCTGGGTTATCTATATATTTACCATTCGTAGTCTTCATATTAAGACCCGAGAAGTTGGTAGCAAGAGATGAAGCCAGATAAGTCAGTATCGGCATCTGAATATTGGTGACAGTTTCAGCGGATGAATGCCTGTATAATTTGATTGGAACCTGAAAATCCTGTTTAATTGCGGGAACAATCTGGTTTGCAAACGAATTGATGTATAATCTCTGGCATGCCATACGCCTTAAGTTGTCATCTAATAAACTGGTATCTCTGTGTCTTACAAATTCTTCTGCCATATCACCTTTAATGGTAACCTGCTGTCCTTTAACAAAACTGCCAAAAGTGTATTCCGGCGTCAGTGTTACTCCACCGATATCATCATTTAAAATCTTAATAGCATCTAAATCAATTGCATAGTATGCATTAATAGGAACATTATATAGAAGACGCTCAACAGCAGTAACCTGATTTTCTGCACTGAGAGTTTTTCCGTCTCCGTATGCATAAGCTAAACATAACTGCGTTTTAGTAGTATCATAATATTTTCCGCCTGCATCATATCTGCTGATGTCGGTCATAGTATCACGGTTCAGGCTAAGAACCTTGATCTCACCATTTAAGGCATTGTATGTAAATAAATATAATGCATCTGCCTGACCTGCTGTACCAGCAGTAGCATTTTCTTTTAATTGACGGTTATCAATACCCATAAATAATACACTTGCAATGTTTTCGTTAAATTGATAGGTGTGACCATTATAATAGATAATTCTTCCGTTATCATCATAATCAATGCCGTCCGGGACAGTTATATTTAAGTTGTCATAGTTTAGCATTGCCTGTTTTCCTAAATATCTTAATATAAAAAATGTTGAAATTACTCCAATTATGAGAGTTAAAAAGAAAATTAAGATTCCAATTAGAACTTTCTTTTTTCTGCTCCATTTTTTCTTTGAAGACTTTTTCTTTTTACCTTTTGAATTTTTCTTATTGTCAGATAAATGTTCAGAATGAGATGAATGGTGATGTGAATGTCCGGAACCTGAACTGTGGTGGTGTCTGTGTTGATGATGTTGATATTTTTGTTCTACCAGATCCCAATCTACATCGAATCCCTGAGGATCATCTGTATCTTTAATTGCTTCGTCTGGAATTAATTCAATATTACTATATAAGTCGTCATGTTTTTTAATTTGTTTGCTCATCTTTTATGAGAACCCCCTGTACTAAATATCTTGTATTTGATGCACCGCTTGTACAAGTGCTTAATGTAATTATTTTACTGTTTGCATTTAAAGAAACTTTCCTGACATTCTTTATCATCGAATCAGGATTCAATGTGTACTTTTGATATTCTTTCAATATTTTTTTGTCACTGAAATCAAAAGAATTAAGAATATGTCTGTCATCATATTCATATGCGGCATAAATTTTAAATGTTAATTTCCTGTTTGGCATATAAATATAAATAAATTTGTTTTTTTTAAAAAATGATGGTTCTTCGAACTTATGAAGAGTTTTAAACATAGAACCATTGTTCATATTGTGACCATATAAAATAGTTACCGGATCAGAATACGTAAGCGAATTATGTTTCTGACTATAAATCGCCCCGGCAAATTCATATTTCTTATGAATATTATGATTTAAATAAAAGTTATCAGATTGTTTTTTGGAAGATTGTACTACCGGATAATCTACTTTTGTATTAGGAATATAAATCCAGGAATAGATATCACGATTATCTTCTTTTAATTTCGTCCAATTAATATTATGATTCTCAGCATACTGTGAGGATTCAGAATTAGTAGTTGTTATTTCCAAATATTTGTCTGTATCTCCTCCATCACTTAAAAAATAGGAAATGAGTTTATAACCGGATATAAGGAAAGTAACGAGAGCAATAATAAAGACTGTACTCCACAAAATGCGGGATTTCGATACTTTTTTTTGTCTCATAAGAAACTCCTTTATTGATTAATTAACAATAGTATATTATTTATAAAGAAAGATGTCAAAGTTTTCGTTGGACATTAAAAATTTAATTGCACTTTTGGATTAAGTATGATATAAATGTATATTGTTGAGAGTAGTTATTACTCCTTTCTTCAAACAAGAAAGCAGTTATCACTTCTTTCTAAAACAAGAAAGCAGTTATCACTTCTTTCTAAAATAAGAAAGCAGTTCGCAAACAAGTTTGCTCACTGTCATTTGCTTCGCAAATGACTTCTGCATTAAATATAATCTCATTCGAGCAAGCTCGATTCGATTATATTTAATACAGCAATCGCTTTCTTAGTTATTATGGGCAGATTCCCGAGTGGCCAAAGGGGGCAGACTGTAAATCTGTTGGCACCGCCTTCGAAGGTTCGAATCCTTCTCTGCCCATTCAGTAATTACTCATTAAGAGCAGTTGCTATTTAATATATTATTTTAATATATATGAAAGCCGGTGTGGCGGAACTGGCAGACGCGCAGGACTTAAAATCCTGTTGTGGCAACACAGTACCGGTTCGATTCCGGTCACCGGCATGAGAAGCAGGAGATTTTTAATCTTCTGCTTTTTCTGTTGCATAGGTTAAATTAAGATTTGACAGTGATAATTATATTATGTAAAATAAAAACGTTAAAATATATGAAAATAATAGGAAATAAGAGGAATTGATTAATGAAGATTGGATTTGGATGCGACCATGCGGCGATTGATTTAAAAGACGAATTAATTCAGTATATGTTGGAAAAGGGATATGAATGTGTAGATTATGGTACAAACTATGATGAAGATGGTGAGATTATAAAATGCGATTATCCTGCCAAAGGAGAGGAAGTTGGACGTGCTGTTGTATCAAAAGAGGTAGATTATGGAGTGCTTATTTGTGGAACAGGTATTGGAATATCTGTTTCAGCGAATAAAGTTCCGGGAGTTATTGCAGCAGTATGTAGTGAACCATATTCAGCAAGACTTACAAAACAGCATAACAATGCCAACATTATTGCGTTTGGTGCAAGAGTTGTAGGTGTAGAACTGGCAAAAATGATTCTTGATGAGTTTTTTGGAGCGGAGTTTGAAGGTGGAAGACATCAAAGAAGAGTGGATATGATCCGAGAGATTGAAAAACGATAAATAGCTGCTTATGACAAAACGCTTATGCTCTTATAGATAATAGAGAATTACAAAAAAATTATGAAAAAACGTGGGATAAAAGATGGTAGAGATTAAAGAAGTAAAAACAAAAAAGGATTTGCGGATATTTGCAGGCTTTAACGAAAAAATGTATCGGGATGTGCCACAGGCGATGCCGGATCTGATTTCGGATGAGATGGCAAATTTTAATCCTAAGAAAAATCCGGCTTTTGCATATGCAGAGTCAAGGCAATGGCTGGCTTACAAGGACGGTGAATGTGTTGGTCGTATTGGTGCTATTATAAGTCATAAAGCAAATGAAAAGTGGAAAAGAAAAAGAATTCGTTTTACCAGAGTGGATTTTATTGATGATGAATACCCTGATGCGGTAGGAAAGGTTTCTGA
>CANPET010000137.1 GCA_947573465.1 uncultured Eubacterium sp. | reverse complement strand
GCAAATCCCCTAATAAAATCTCATCATCCCGTAAATCAAAACTATAATTTTCATATATAATTTCCAGAACATCTGCAACAGATTCCTCTAGCCAAATATCATCTATTTTTGCTGCTTCCATATGAGTATTCGCAACAAAATGAAGATAAATATATATTTTTTCACCTTTTGACACAACAATATCATAATATTCTTCTATTTCTTTGCATAAACTTTCTACAATACCCATAATAGAATAATCTGTTTCTATATCTAACAGATTTATATAGTTATTATTTTTTACACGTGAAATCATCAATGCCAAATGTATAATCAGATTTTTAATATTATAATCACTAGTCTCAATATTTCGTCTATTTAACTGTGACAATGTAATATCTTTTAAATAATCAAGATCAATACCTTTAAATAATGCACGTTCTTCTCTCGTAAAACCTGTAATATAATTATCAAAGTCATAAGTTATGACATTGTCCATAATGCACTTTCTTTTGTCATCCTCTGAACCTATAAGCTTTATTCCTGCATTCGGCTTCGAAATATATTCCAGATGATACTTCGCCACAACTTTTTTAATCGTTTTTATATAATTGTTAAGCGTATTCTTTGAAATATATACTTTGTCCATAATTTTATTCAATGAAATATAATCATCTGCTTCCAATAATAAGCGAAGTATATATCGAATTCTATCTTTGCTTGTTTCCAATTCCATATTACTTTTCATATTATTTTCCAAGTCTTCCAAAAAATTTTCAAACAGGCTGTCTTCTGTTACCTCTATATAATATCCAAATTTTCTTTTTAATTTGATAACTGCCCCATTTTCAGATAAAACAAGATTGATTTCCTGAATATCATTTCTTATTGTCCTGTCTGTTACGCCAAATCTGGATGCAAGCCTCTCAGAAGAAATATAATCATGTTTTCTAATGTAATAAAATATTTCATTTAGCCTTCCGTACTGAAACACCACTCTTCCTCCTCAAAATATCTCTTATTCTGTCTAATCAACATTTTCTATTCTTATTATAATGTATTTTTTAAGAAAATTACAATCAAGGTATTTTCCACAAAAAAATGGAAACAACTTGTTATATGAGTATTTATTTTTCCACTTCTTTTTGGAAATATTACTATCACTGTTATTATTTTTTCCAATTTGAATCGGAAATTGCATCAATTGAATTTTAATCTCATCCCTAATATACTTAACACATAAGCAAAACAAAGTATGCTTGAATTAAAACATTTATGCGAAATAACATAGCCAAAACAAGGAGGTAAACAATTGTTTAAAGAAGAATATATATTTTTTAATGTTGATGTAAACACTAAAATAGAAGCTTTAGAATTTATCAGCAGTCAGGCACTTTCACTTGGTCTTACTGATGACAAAGATGGACTTCTTAAAGATTTTTTGAAAAGAGAGGAAGAATTTTCTACTGGCCTGCAAGACGGTTTTGCAATTCCACATGCAAAATCAACTCACGCAAAAGATATTGCTATCATATATGTTAGCTGCAAAAATCCAATAAGAGAATGGGAAACATTAGATGATTCACTCGTAACAAATTTATTCGCATTAATTGTTCCAAAACAAAACGCCGGCAATGAACATTTAATGATGATTTCAAAATTAGCAACAAATTTATTAGAAGAAGAATTCAAAAACACAGTAAAATTATCTGATAATAAATCTGAGCTAAAAAAATATATATTAAAAATTATGAAGGAGGATAACTAATATGAAAATTGTAGGCATTTCTGCTTGTCCTGCCGGACTGGCACACACACCAATGGCAGCAAAGGCTTTAGAAAAAGCCGGAAAAGAGTTAGGTTATGACGTTAAAATTGAGCAGCAGGGAAGTATGGGACAGGTCAATATCATTACCCCCGAAGAAGCAAAAGCTGCTGATTTGGTTATCATAGCTTCAGATCAAAAGATTACTGACATGGAACGTTTTTCCGGAAAAAAAGTAATCCGTGTAGATATTAATATCTGCATCAAAGCTCCTGAAGCTGTTATTAAAAAGTGCGTGGCTGCAGTAAATAAATAGAGGCGAAGACAACTGCAGATACAAATTTCAAACAATAATTAACAAAAGGAGATATAAAATCATGAAAAATTTTTTTAAAGAAGCAAAAGGTCATTTG
Organism: uncultured Eubacterium sp.; assembly: GCA_947573465.1. Classification (GTDB taxonomy): domain Bacteria; phylum Bacillota; class Clostridia; order Lachnospirales; family Lachnospiraceae; genus Eubacterium_G. The sequence goes on along the minus strand of CANPET010000137.1, from coordinate 3,277 downwards.
ATGACTGGTATCGGCTATATGCTTCCTCTTATTATTGGAGCATCCTTAGTCGTAGCAATTCCAAAAATAATAGCTTTATTTATGGGTATTACTTCATTAGACCCATATGCTGATGGAACAGGATTTTTACACATTCTGAAATTAATTGAAAACGTAGGTTGGACAGGTATCGGACTTATTAATACGGTATTGGCAGGTTTTATTGCATACAGTATTGCTGATAAACCAGCTATTGGTGCCGGTCTCATCGGTGGTGCTCTTGCCTCTGACACTCAGGCCGGATTCTTAGGTGCTGTTATCGCTGCTTTTATTGCCGGTTATACTGTTAAATGGGCAAAGAAACATATTCACCTTCCAGAATCTATGCAGACAATGATGCCACTTGTTATTTTACCATTCCTTGCCACTGGTATTGTGGCGATTGTAATGGGGGCTATTCTTGCAGACCCGTTAGCCGCGATTAATAATTGGCTGGTAGACTGGTTAAGTGCAATGAGTAAAAGCGGAACTTCCCAATTAATTATGGCTCTTATTTTAGGTGCCATGATTGCATCCGACATGGGTGGTCCAATTAACAAATCAGCATGGATGGCAGGTAATGTATTATTAGCAGAAGGTATTTATCAGCCAAATGTATTTATCAACTGTGCTATTTGTATTCCACCTTTAGCTTATGCAATTGCAACTGTTATCAGAAAAAAGAGATTTTCTGCTTCCTTTAGAGAAACAGGTAAAGGTAACTGGGTAATGGGATTCATTGGTATTACAGAAGGCGCTATTCCATTCACTCTGGTAAAACCTCAGGTATTAATTCCAATTAACATGTTAGGTGGAGCTATCGGTACAGCGATTACCTGTTTACTTGGTGCGAAAGGTGATATTCCTCCTGTTGGTGGTATCTACGGTTTCGTATCTGTCACAAATGGATGGGCTTATCTTATTGGTATTTTAGTAGGTGCTATAATAATTGCAGTACTTGCAACAATATTTGTTGACTTTAATCAAAATACAGACAATACTTCTGAAGATGTAGATATTGATGAAATTGAACTTTCTTTTGAAGATGTTGAATAAAAAAATTGAATAACCCAAAACAGTTAAGAGAAATGGGCAGAGGCGCGATTTGCCTCTGCCTTTCTTAATTCAACATAAGCGATAAAAAATTTTAATCGTTTATGTATCATATAAGGAGGATTTCCCATGAAACATAAAATACATGTTGTACCCCACTCACACTGGGATAGAGAATGGTATTTTACTACTTCACGTTCTAAAATTTATTTAATGAAAGACTTAAAAGATGTTTTAGACACGTTAGAGAATGATAAAGAATTTAAATATTTTATGCTGGATGCACAGGCATCCCTTTTAGATGACTATATCAAATGGATGCCTCAGGATAAGGAGCGTATCACAAAACTTGTAAAGGATAAAAGATTAATTATAGGTCCATGGTACACACAAAGTGACCAGTTGGTTATTTCCGGCGAAAGTATTGTGCGAAATATGTACTATGGTATGAAACGGTGTGAAGAATTTGGCGGCTATATGAATGTAGGATATGTTCCCGACTCTTTTGGGCAGTCTGGAAATATGCCACAAATTTATAAAGAATTTGGTATTAAGGATACTTTATTTTGGCGTGGTGTAAGCGACGATATGGTAAAACACACTGATTTTAACTGGAAAGGCGATGATGGAAGTGTTGTCTTTACTACCCAGATACCATTTGGTTACTATATTGGTGGCAACATCCCTGAAGACAGTGAAAAAAGCGATGAATTCTGGAAGAAAGAATGTTTTGAAAAAGCCGGAAAAGGAAGTTCTACAAAGCATATTTATTTTCCGAATGGTTTTGATCAGGCTCCTATCCGTACAAATCTTCCAAAGATTATTGCTGAAAGAAACAAAAAAGACCCGGAAAATGAATATGTCATCAGCAGTATTGAAGATTATATCAGAGATGTGAAAAATGAAAATCCAACATTAGAAGAAGTTCAAGGTGAGCTTGTGATTGCCAAACATATGAGAATACACAAATCCATATTCTCATCACGTTCAGATTTAAAAGTTTTAAACACGCAGGTTCAAAACTATGTTACCAACATAATGGAGCCTCTACTAGCACTGTCTTACAAATTAGGAAATGCTTACCCACACAAAGTTGTAGAAGAAATCTGGAAATTGCTATTTGAAAATGCAGCTCACGATTCCATCGGTTCCTGTATCTCAGACACTGCAAATGAAGATGTTTACATGCGTTACAAACAGGCAAGAGAGATCGCCGTTAATATTGTAGAACTTCATTCCAGACTGATTGCAACAAGTATCAAAAATAATGCTGATATAACATTTACATTAATAAACACTCTGCCACAGGCACGAGAAGATACCATCCTTATAAAGACATATATTCCGGGTGGTGATTTTGCGATTCTGGATGACAAAGGAAATAAAATTGACTATACAATCATTTCATCAAGAGACCTGACAGATTATGTTCTATCGCAGACAATTAAACTTGATCCGTCAAGAGAATTTTACATTCCTGAACATGTGTTAGAAGCTGTTTTAGCAATTAAAACAGAAGATATTCCTGCTCTTGGATATGTGCAATATTCCATTGATGTAAATGATAACAGCTGTATTTCAATGAAAAAGAATAATGCACTGGAAAACGAATTTTATTCTATTACTATTGCCGAAAATGGTTCACTAACTATTTTGGATAAAGAAAACAATAAAACCTACAACAATCAGGGGATACTTGTGGAAAACGGTGATGATGGAGACAGTTTTAATTATTCTCCACCAAGAAAAGATATGGAAATCTTGTCTACAAATTCCAAATTTGAATATCAAATTCATGGAAATGATATATATAGCAAAGCCCAAATACACTATACTATGATTGTTCCAAAAGACTTGGAAGAACGTGCAGAACATATAACTTCTACTACTCTGCCCGTCACTTTAGAGGTTGGTTTAAGAAAAGGTTCAAAAATTATTGATTTTAATGTCCATGTAGACAATAAAGGATTATCCCATCGTCTGTGTGTTATTTTTGACAGCCAGATTACGAGCAAATTTAATTATGCCGACCAGCAGTTTGGTTTAATCAAACGTCCAAATTATTATGAAAAAGAAATGAATCTATATTTAGAAGGTATGAAAAAACCACAAAGAAGAAAAAGCTGGAATTCTGGAAATTGCCAATTGGGCAAACGATCATTCCACATGGCAGGAACAACATATATATATTTAGCATGAACAGACA
>CANPET010000136.1 GCA_947573465.1 uncultured Eubacterium sp. | reverse complement strand
CTCCAACACAAAATGTAATAGTTATAGATCAAAATCTACAAAAATTTCAGTTAAATAAAAGCACTCTAAAGGGACTGTTCAAAACGGTCCCTTTTTAATATTATATTCTCCAAATAGAAAAAAGGCGGGATAAAACCCGCCTTAATTTAATGACATCCTTTGCATTTCCTACAATCCCCACCACAATGAAGGGATTTTCCGCTTTTTTTATCTTTTATCATACTTCTTACAACTATACATACTACTGCTACAAGCACTGCCAGTACAATAAATGTCCCTACTGTTCCATTCATAAAAATCTCCTTCCCTTCTTATATGGTCTGAATAGTAAATATAATAATCCAAGCACTAGCAACAATGCCACAACTGTCCATACTCCAAATGCTGCTCCTGTTACAAGCATGCCAATCTGATAGATAATCAAACCAATAACATATGCTAATAAGCACTGATATCCAATGGCAAACCAGAACCATTTTGCATTATTCATTTCTCTTTTGATAGCACCCATAGCCGCGAAACATGGCGCACACAATAAGTTAAATACCAAGAATGAATAAGCTGCAATTGCAGATAAGCTTCCTGCAAGGCTTCCCCATACTTCTGCACCATCTTCGGCGATTTCAGAGCCAAATCCAAATAGCATACCAAATGTACTAACAACATTTTCTTTTGCAATCAGACCTGTTACCGCAGCAACTGCCTTCTTCCAGTCTCCCCATCCAAGTGGTTTGAATATTGGCGCAATCACACTGCCAACCTTCGCTAAGATACTGTTATCCAGCTGTGTTTCCATATCTAACATTCCAAAACTTCCATTTACCCATCCAAAGTTCATTAAGAACCAAAGAACGATTGTTGAAAGTAAAATAATTGTACCAGCCTTTTTAATAAATGACCAGCCTCTTTCCCACATACTTCTAAGAACATTTCCTACAGTAGGCAAATGATATGCCGGAAGTTCCATGACGAAAGGTGCCGGTTCTCCTGCAAACATCCTTGTTTTCTTTAAAATAATACCAGAAACAATAATGGCTGCAATACCTACAAAATAAGCACTTGGTCCAACCCACCACGCTCCGTCAAATAACGCTCCCGCAATCAAGGCAATGATTGGAAGTTTTGCTCCACACGGCACAAATGTTGTAGTCATAATGGTCATTTTTCTGTCTCTATCATTTTCAATCGTACGTGATGCCATAATACCAGGAACACCACAACCACTACCAATCAACATTGGAATAAATGATTTTCCGGAAAGTCCAAACTTTCTAAAAATTCTATCCATAATAAACGCTACTCTTGCCATATATCCACAAGACTCTAAGAAAGCAAGGAATATAAATAAGATAAGCATCTGTGGAACGAATCCAATAACTGCACCAACACCAGCCACAATACCATCAAGTATGAGACTTTGTAACCAATCTACACAATTTAATGCTGAAAGAACATTTTCGATTGCCGGTGGAATAATTTCTCCAAACAATGTATCATTGGTCCAATTTGTTACAATATCACCAACTGTTGTTACAGATACATAATATACAACAAACATAATTGCCGCAAATATCGGAAGTGCCAGCCATCTATTTGTAACGATTCTGTCAATTTTATCTGATATTGTTAATTTTTCACTACTTCCTTTTGTATAACACTCTTTAATTATCGATGAAATATATGTATATCTCTCATTTGTAATAATACTTTCTGTATCATCATCAAAATTCTTTTCCAATACTTCAATTTGTTTGCTTACATTTGGAACGACTTTTAGATTCTCTGTGATTTTTTCATCTTTTTCCAATAATTTAATCGCAAAGAAACGCTTTTGTGCCTCTGAAACTTCTGAACCAAACATCGATTCCGTTTCTTTAATAACACTCTCTACACCATCTGAAAATTGATGAGCAATTTGGTTTTCCTTTTTACTTTCTGCAAGTTTTACCGCTTCCTTTGCAAGCTCTTTGATTCCCCTGCCTTTCAAAGCTGAAATTTCAACAACTTTGCATCCTAATTTTTCACCCAATTTTTCAATATGTATTCTATCGCCATTCTTTTCAACAATATCCATCATGTTGACAGCCATAATAACAGGAATCCCCAACTCCATAATCTGTGTGGAGAGATATAAGTTTCTTTCAATATTTGTTCCATCTACAATGTTGAAAATAGCATCTGGTTTTTCATTTATCAAGTAGTTTCTTGCTACCACTTCCTCCAGTGTATACGGAGACAATGAATAAATACCAGGCAAATCCATAAGTTTTACATCCTTATGCCCCTTTAATTTTCCCTCTTTTTTTTCTACAGTAACACCCGGCCAGTTACCAACAAACTGATTAGAACCAGTCAAAGCATTAAATAATGTGGTTTTTCCACTGTTCGGATTACCAGCTAATGCAATTTTTACTCCCATTTTCTTTTCCTTTCTTTTTCATAATATTATTTGTTTGTTTGCACTATTTTATGTTAGTTATCTCTAACCGTTAAGTAAAAAAAATTATTCTACTTCAATCATCTCTGCGTCAGCTTTTCTCAATGATAACTCATATCCCCTAACCGTTACTTCAACCGGGTCTCCCAATGGTGCAACTTTTCTTACAAAAACTTCTACACCCTTTGTTATGCCCATATCCATAATACGTCTTTTTACCGGACCCTCACCATTAAGTTTTCTCACCTTAACAGTAGTTCCCACTTTCACTTCTTTTAATGTCATTACCCAAAACTCCTTCCTTTTTTAAACCAAAATTTTATTTGCCATATCTTTGCCAATAGCAACTCTGGTATCTTTCACATTAACAATAACATTTCCACCTATTGTAGAAACAACTGTTACAACACCTCCTGTAATAAAGCCGAGATTCTCAAGAAATCTTTTTGTTTCTTCCTTACCACCAACTTTTTTTATAATATTTTCTTCTCCAATATTTACCATTGTTAAAGGCATCATATCCTCCTCTTTTCTACAATTTTTACTTTTTTCGTAAGTTAGTATAAACTAACCTTTGTTTGTTGTCAATAACAATTTGAAATTTTATTGTTTTTTTGATATACTTGTTCTACTATTTATTTAAGGAGTTTACGTATGAAAAATAACGAATCTTCAGAAATGTATTTAGAAACAATTCTTGTTTTAAGCAAACAATTACCAGTGGTTCGTTCTGTTGACATTGCAAACGAATTAGGTTTCAAAAAATCCAGTGTCAGCATTGCCATGAAACATCTTCGTGAAAAAAATCAGATTTCTGTAACAGATGCTGGTTTTATTTATTTGACCGAAGAAGGAAAAGAAATTGCTGAAATGATTTATGAACGTCATCAGTTACTGACTGAGTTTTTTATAGAATTAGGTGTTTCTTCAGATACTGCCTCTACTGATGCCTGTCGTATAGAACACGTCATCAGCCCTGAGAGTATTAACGCAATAAAAAAACATATTAAAGAAATTAAATAAAACCATTATATAAAAGCCAGAAGACATAAAAATCTGGCTTTTATATAATTTATTACAAATTATTTTGTAGGAGTAATTGTTATATCATCAGCATTTAACTTTGTTTTTCTTTTAATTACGTTTTCTATCTGGGCCCGTTTATCATCACTGATATCTTCACTGGAAAGCAACACATCTGCCTGCTCACCATTGATTGTCACAATCACATCATTAAAGCCTTTTGCTTTTAATAATGTTTCGATGCTGTTTTCTATCTCACTGTTTTCTGTCAACTTTACCATAGATTTTATAGCACTCTTCTTTTCTTTTTTGCTAATATCATTATTATTAATAACCTCTAACAGCGTTTCTTTATTTTTGGATCTAGTCTGCTCTCTATTTAATCTTGCCTGCACCATATAAGAATTAAGGCTGGTTCCATTTGTAAGTACTGCTTCTCCCGGTGTCTTCGTTTCTTCTTCATTATCCAGACTTTCTATATCCTCATTTCCTTTTAGTAAATTATCTTTATTGTACACGGACTCATATGTATTATTATCTACCTGCTTTACTTCCTTTTTCTTATCCAAATTGCTGGTATAATTCAGATAACCTGCCACTGCTATTAACACGGCTAAAAATGTAACTACAAATTGGTTTTTCTTAAATATTTTTTTCATTGTTTTCCCCCTACTTATTCTTTATTACTGATATTTTATGAATAGGAATGTCAAATAATGCAGCAATCATATTAATAATTTCCTCACTTTTATCTGACATCTGTGGTCCTGAGGCTGTTATTGCAACTCCCTCTATCTTTGGATAAACTTCTTTAACAACATAGGGGCTGTCCCCACCATTTTGATTTAAAATGACCGTCGTTTTCTTTACGGATGTATCACCTTTTTCATTCGTACTGCTGTCACTGTCTTCCTGTACTACTTTTTCCTTACCCGATTTAAAAGTAATCATCACTTGGACATCAGATATTCCGTCAATACTTTCAATCATCTTCTTTATTTCATCTTTTAATGTGTTTTCATATGTAATTAACTGCTCACTATTTTCCGGTGTGGTCTCCACTTCCTCATCATGTCCTACACTCTCAAAATATGATGAACCAATCAATAATATTCCTGCAAAGGCTAAAAGAATTAACTTTTCCTTTCCAATTTTTTTAATGTTACTTATTTTTTTCCAATTTACTGGTTGCCTGCTCATTACTTTCACGAACCCTTTCATAAACTTTTGTCTGCATTTCCCGCACACTGTCACTAATATCTGAATCCATTGTTATTTCTTTAGAATAATATTTATCAATAACCTTTGTTATATCAATACGCTGTTTTCCAAAATTAATAATCGGTGTAATTGCAGAAATTATCAACAACAGACCTGCAAACAACTTGATATATTTTATGTACTGCCTGTCTGGAAATATATTTAATATTAATGTAATAACCAGCATAAACACGCAAATATTTTTTATATAACTATATAAAAACTCCATTCGCACCTCCTTTCATAAACTCCTCATTGCATACTTTGTTAAAATTACCCTTTCCCTGTTACCATGCATATAATTGCAATACTTATAATAAACAATATTCCCCCACTCATAATAACTCTCGCCAGCATTTTCGTACCTATCGACAAACAGCTAAAACTATCTGTTATCCGCTTATCAGAAATTGGCTGCACTAAAGCCGCTGCAATTTGTATGGAAAAAGAATATATCTGAACTTTCAAAAATGGAACAATGCACAATACAATAATGGCAATAATCGCAAAACCTCCAATAGTATTCTTCATCAAATTAAAGGACCCCAGTAAGATACTGGACATAGCATCTGTTCCATCCCCCACCACCGGCAATGCCCCTACAAATTTTCTAATTGTTGTATTTTTTGCTCCGTCAATTGACGGCAGTACCAATGCCTGAATTACATTTAAACTCGTAACAATACGCATAGCGATACTATCTGCTTCTTTCATAA
>CANPET010000135.1 GCA_947573465.1 uncultured Eubacterium sp. | reverse complement strand
TCTTTTCCCTGACAAAAATATATACATAATTCTCTTTTAACTGCCTGATATATTTACTACATACATAATGGTAAAAAAGAAAATCCGGCAAAATATGAATGACAACATTAATGATATACCTGCTTTCCGCCACCCCTATGCCGCCAGAAATCATCATCCAAAAACCAATATCATGACTCTGGTTCAAATAAGAATAGTAAAGTAGCAACAAAGCCTTCAAAAGAGCAAAGCCTGATATCTGTATCATGATAATCCGTTTCCCTGCCTTCATCCCTGTCTCCCCCCAAACTTCTATTTCCAGTATATATCCTGCTTTTTTATAAAAACTCTACCCGCTTTTTCTATCAGGATTAACAGAATTAGCAGTATTACACATACTCTCTCACACTGGTACCAGTAAAAGTTATCCCCCTCCAACGCATAGCTTAAATCCAAAAATCCGCTGATAGTCGGGATACCGGATTTCCGAAATAAAAATGCGAATACATTCGGCAGAAATGAAACTAACAGTACAAAACTGACTGCCAGAAGGCTTTGATGGAATTTTATTTCCAAAACCAAAATACATAATGCCAACAGATAAAAATACATAAAATAAGATAAAAACAGGAACAGCATATAAACCCATTCCCCGGATGTTCTTATTCTTCCTACAAACACATTCGCCAAAATGAAAACCGGCAATATAATAACCGCAGAATACACCAGACAGATTTTTAACAGACTCTTTTTTAATTCCTTCCACCACACCAGCCTGCTGTTCCATGCCAGTAATCTGCTGCTTACCATCTGGCCATTCACTTCTTTTATAATTAACACAGATATGACCGGAAGGATAAGGCCAAGCAGAACAACATCCACTACTGTCATGGAATATATGTAAAATATGCTTACTGTCACTCCGGTACGAATCACCCTGAATCCGAGCACCAGCATAAACATACTGGTTAACACCATTACTCCCGGGAATACCCCCTTACTTCTAAATGTATTCATATTCTTTTTTCCCCTTTATGGTTAAAACCATCCCCAACACATAAATACATCCTGTAAAAGCCGCATACTGCACCAGATTCACCGCATGTCCGGGCTCTATATATGCCAAAAAACTAATTGCCGGAATATCCAGCAAATCACCAATCACAAATAATGCAATGAATACTAAAAACACCAATACTGACAGCAGAACTGGTTTTAACTGCCCCAGCCTTTTCACATATCCCAGCCCATAGTCCAAAAAAGCAATACCACCCGCCAGTATACTGATAATCACTATATATAACAGATTGTAAACATATGGATTCTGCACACTCCATATATCAAACAATAAATCTGCCTGAAAACTGTTCATCAAATCATATTCCGTCATCCCCCATCGGTTATCTGAGCCTGACAGGGGAAATGCCACAAAACATAATAACTGGTTCAGCCCAAGCACCGACATAAAACTTATGACAGTAATGCCAATAACTACCAGTGCATTTCCATAAATGTACTGTTTCTTATTCATTCTTAACATGGAAAAAAGAGCATTTCCTCTTCTATAACCGGTACATAAGGCTGCTGCAAGCAACGGAAAACAAAGGGAAAACATCATTTTAATAACCCGGCTTTCCGTTGATGTTAGCAAAAAATTATCAGCCGCACTCCTCAAAAATACCAAATCATTCTGATAATTTTGTGCATATCCCATTATCATGCCGCCTGTGCCAAGCAAAAAAAGTATCACAAAAGTCACCTTAAACTCGGACCGATTAATTTGATTTTTCACAAAGAAACGAATACATTTCATCTTTTTCAACTCCTCTTTTCCAACTCCTGCTCGAATTTCGGTAATCATAGAATCCTTACAATTATTAAAAGTTCTATGATTACCGTTCTCATCACACATTCACATATGCCGATGTTTTAATTAATGAAAATTTACCCAACCTGAAACATATCCGGTTGTTAATGACAAATTTGCATTCTCCATTCCCATGCAGACTTGTTTGTCTTTCTTATATCCTGATACTGTAAACATCAGCGTAGACTTATTTCCTACTTTTTGGTCATAATCCCCTGAAATCTGGTCATGGTCCACATTTGCCGCCCAAAAGGTCACTGTGCCAACATCTGTCGTTGCTGTTACCTCATTTGTAATATACTCTCTGTCATTTTCCTTAGTATGTGTTCCAGTATAGTTATTCCCCTGTAGCTTAGGAATCTTATATGCCGTATATGTTTCTCTTCCTGCTGCAAATGCACTTGTTCCTAAAATTGTCGATACCAGTAAGCTTGCACATAATATCTTTGCTAATTTCTGTTTCATCATTACTATTTCCCTCCATTTTACTTTTCTGATTACATATGTAATTGCGTTAAAATGTGTCTACACATCCTCTTTCTTGATATTGAATGAACATTCTAAAAGAAATAGAACCTTTTTCTATATTCTTTTCTTTGGTCTCTTTGGCTGATGCAGTGCCCCTTTGCACAACGGAGGCCATCTGTTTGTCTCCTGTTCAACTCTAATTCTTGTCACTTTTTCCAGTTTCTGTAAAATTTTCTTAGTGTTTACCTTCATACCTTCACCTCCTGCCCGGTTAATTTTGCTAAAACAAGGAGAATTGCACACAACACAATTGCTAAAGATAAATATGCAACAATCATTTCTGCATTCCCTAACCATTTTAGAAACAGAATTACAGAAATTTCCATGCTAACAACAATTCTTGACATCGTTTTTGATTCCTGCACTTCATCAGTCTCCATATTCATAGCCGGGTGATTAATGCTTCCAAACCACATAACCACTACCATAGCAATTAATGCGAAACAAAGAAGAATCTCCGTACATTCAAGAGCTGTGTACGCAATGACTGTTATCATTACATATAGACACAACGTCCCAATATAGCATTTCAAGTAGGAATCCAAATGATAGCCACCAGTTCTTTTCCTAAGAGAAAAAAAACAAATCAAAAAAGCTGCCGTCGGTACGACTTGTCCTATTATAATGCCAATGAGCAATATACTTGTTATTACTATCAAACTCTCGACATCCCCAAGCAAAACATACACAAAATCGTCATATTCTACTTCAGAAATCAATCCATTCTTTAATAGCAAACCAACTAATCTTCTAATTGTCCGTTCCGCCATAATGCACCTCCTGCCTCGAAGTATATTGCAAAAATATAATTTTTCAATATGCATTGCAGAATTTGTTCTAATATTGCAGAATTTGCAAAAGACCAAAGAGTAAAGAGTAAAGTTTCCTAACACATGAAAAAAATCACCTGATGTACTGTATTATTGTGGTATGATAACAGAAATCCGAAATTCCTCTCCTATATGTTCTATGGCATAATATCCTCCATGATTCTCTATGATACGCATTACATTTTTCAGTCCAATCCCATGACTTTCTTTTTCTTTTACTTTGGTTGTGTATAGTTTTTCCCCCACCTTATTTAATTTCCCATCATAGGTATTTTTTATAGAAAGAACAAGTTCACCCTCTTCATAGACACATTTGAGTTTAAGTCTTCGCTCCTTACCACACTTCTCACAAGCCTCGATTGCATTGTTTAATAAATTAGACAATAAAACCACCAAGTCAGATGAACTCATCGTTAACTCCGACAAATCATTCACCTTGCATACCACTAGAATATTCTTTTGGACTGCCTCCTGATATTTTGCATTTATTACAGAATTGGCAAATATATTGTTGGTGTCAATATAGTCAAAATCATATAACACATCCCCTGTAATTTGTTTTAAATACTCTTTCAGCTTGCCATATTCTTCTTTTTCACATAATGACTGGATACAGGTTAGCTGATTCTTATATTCATGAGAAACTTCTCTCTGGCTTTGCACTTTTTCTGTAATTGTTTCATATAATTGCAGCCTATTTCTTGTTTCCAAATCTAATAATGCCTTTTCACGAAGTAAATACTTCCGTTTACCAATATTCTGTACAAAATAAAACATAATGACATTCATGCAAACCATCCCAAATGCCAATCCGGCAAAAAGCTGTTCTAATTCCGTTTCCATAACAGCCTGAACATTTTTTATGAAAGCAGAAGTGATTGCTATAGAAAAAATGGGCATGATTAAAAAAGCAAGCCAGTCCTTTTCTTTAATATATTTTGTTTCGTTACGCCGAAATATATTATTCATAATCAAAATAATTAAAAACAAAAACATCTTTGCTAAAATGACTACAAGAAAATTTTTTATTTCAGATTCTACTGCGGCTTGCCGTAATAAAGCTGGGTATATCAATATGGTTATGAAATCAGCAGTCCACAATAGTCCCATGAATACAACAGCAATTAAAAGACATTTACTAAATCTCACCTTAAAATATAATGACAAAATCATTGCCGTTATTCCAGCATCAACTATCAGTCTTATATATTCATATTTCTGCAAAAGATAGGCGTCTGCAAAACTGCAAAGGCTTAAACAAAGAATCATCAAAAATCTTGATGCCAAAATTTCTCCTTCTCGTTTATTGCTGTCTGCAAATATCTCAAAAAAAATAATATAGCAAACAGTTTCCACTAATATTATTGAAAAACTCTGCAAAAAACCTGACATTATATCTCTCCTTTATACATGGCAACCCTGTTGCGTACTTCTTTTAATTTTGACCTTGCTATAGGCAGGGACAAATCATTGAATAACAGCAAATCACTTCCATCTATTTTTCTGATAAATCTTAGATTTACCAAATAGCTTTGATGAATCCTTACAAAGTCTTTCGTAAACATTCCCGAAATATTATTAAGGGTTTCATACATTGTATAGGAAATAATCTCCTCATCCAAAATATAAAATGTCAGTCTATGCAATGCACTTTCTATATATAATATCTTTTCCATTGCAATATTTTTACAGCCTTCCTGAAAACAAATTTTCTTTATCTCTGGTGTGTATTCCATTTTCTGAAACACTGTGTCTAAACTTTCATATACCGACTCCTCAAAATTCCCGCACGACTTTAACAGATAACGGGTTGCATCTACTTTATATCCCTCCAAAGTATAATTGATAAACGCTGTCACAAATATAAGAAATGTTTCCCGGCACATTTTTCGTAATTCTCTTGCCGTTTCCAAGCCATCTACCTCTTCCATATTAATATCCAAAAAAACAATATGATAACCAATCATCTTAATATGGCCCGTAATAAATTCCTTTCCCGACTGATATAAATCAATTTCACAGGGAATTTGCTTTTTCATACAATATGTATCAATGATTATTTTCATCTTTTCAGCAAAAATGATTTCATCATCACATACGGCAATTTTTATCATTCCCTTATTCATCCGGTCCGACCTCCAATAGATTAACACCTTAACCACTTTAGTAATATTTAACTGATGTTAGGGTCAAAAGGTAAATTTTTGTATATACTTCGTCAATTTGCACAAAA
>CANPET010000134.1 GCA_947573465.1 uncultured Eubacterium sp. | reverse complement strand
TGGATAAGACGTCAGCCTTGTATAAGGGAAAATACGGAACCGGACATATGAGGGTTATTGGAGATTATGCAGGAAGTTATTTTCACAAAGATGGAAGTGTTTTAAATCTTGGATATTCCAAAGAGTCTCAGAAAGAATTCAAACTAAAATTTAAAAGGAAAAGACGATATACTTTCGATGGTGCTTATGCTGTTTCAGTTCCGATTTCGAAATATTTAGATAATATTAAAAATTTAAAGAAAAATACATTAGAAAATGTGAAGATGAAGAATAATCTGATTACAGGGACCATTCAGGCAGATAAAGATGAGATACTTCAGATATCTGTGCCGTACAGTACAGGATATACAGTATACGTAGATGGCAAAAAAACGGATAGTTTTTCTTCCAGTGTAGCATATTTAGGAGTTAAAATAGAAAAAGGAAATCATACTGTGAGAGTAGAATATACATCACCATTTATCGTATTAGGTTTTGTGGTGACGTTGATATCATTATTGCTATTTGTAGCATATATAATTTTTGGCAAGAAGTTGAAAAAATTTACTTTGTAGATTCCGTTCTCTGAACTTGACAATAAGATAAATGTTTTATATATTTATGCTGACTCTTTGTTATGATCGGAGAAAAATATGGGAAAAAAGATTATTGAATTAAAGAATCTATCGAAGAATTTTGATGATAATCAAGTATTAAAAGGTATCGATTTAAATATTTATGAGAATGAGTTTCTCACGCTGTTAGGACCGAGTGGCTGTGGCAAGACCACCATATTGAGGATTATTGGTGGATTTGAGGAGCCAAGTCATGGGCAGGTGTTGTTTAATGGAAAGGATATAGCGAAAGTACCGCCGTATAAACGGGAAGTAAATACGGTGTTTCAAAAGTACGCGCTATTTCCTTTTTTAAATGTGTATGATAATGTAGCGTTTGGCTTGAATATCAAGAAAACGGATAAAAAAGAGATAGAAAAAAAAGTGACAAAGATGCTTGAGCTGGTGGGATTAAAAGGTTTTGAGAAAAGAGATGTTACAAGTCTTTCCGGTGGACAGCAGCAAAGAGTGGCGATTGCAAGGGCGTTAGTAAACGAACCGAAAGTACTGCTTTTGGATGAACCATTAGGAGCGTTAGATGCAAAACTTAGAAAGGGAATGCAGGCTGAGCTTAAGAAGATTCAGAAAGAAGTTGGCATTACCTTTATTTTTGTTACGCATGACCAGGAAGAGGCACTGTCTATGTCAGATACCATTGTTGTTATGAATGATGGTGTGATACAGCAGATTGGAACACCAATGGATATTTACAATGAACCAGAGAACCGGTTCGTTGCGACATTTATTGGAGAGTCCAATATTATTGAAGGTGTTATGCCAAAAGACTGTATGGTTATTTTCGATAATGTAGAGTGGGAATGTGTTGACAAAGGCTTTAAAGAGAATGAAGAGATTGAGGTCGTACTCAGACCGGAAGATATGGATGTGGTAGCTCCGGAAGATGGAAAGGTCAGAGGGACGATTGTCTCGAAAGTTTTTATGGGTGTGCACTATGAATACCTTGTGGAGACAAATATAAGAAAATATAAGGTACATACAACAGAGGATATTAAAACGGGAACGGAAGTTGGTTTGACGATTGATCCTTTTGATATTCAGGTAATGCACAGGATGGAGAATTAGGAGGGCTTATGAATCATTATAAAGGTATGGTTAAGCCTTACGTGCTCTGGTCTTTTTTACTGATTGCATTACCATTGTTTTTAATTGTTCTGTATTCAGTAACAACAGGAGACAATTCGCTGCTTACCATTCATTTTACAATAGCGAATTTTAAGAAAATATTAGACCCGGTCTATGTGAGTGTTTTTGTAAAATCACTGGAGATGGGTCTGTTAACAACGCTTATTTGTTTTGCACTGGCATATCCTATGGCATATTTTATCTCGAAGTTTAATGATGAGGCACAGGGGATTTTAATATTGTTTGTCACAATTCCTATGTGGATTAATACTCTGCTTCGTACATATGCATGGATTAGTCTGCTGTCTGATAACGGAATTATTAACTCTCTGTTAAAACTATTAGGGCTAAATCCGGTAAATATGATGTATACCAACTTTTCTGTTTTAATGGGTCTGGTATGCGATTTACTGCCTTTTATGGTGATTCCGATTCACACATCATTGGCAAAAATGGATTATTCTCTGGTGGAGGCTGCAAATGATTTGGGAGCCGGCAGATTGAAAACATTTACAAAAGTGATATTTAAACTGTCCCTTCCGGGAGTAATAAACGGTGTTACAATGGTATTTCTACTATCCATATCTACATTTGTTATACCGGTATTGCTGGGCGGGCATCAGTTTGTGTTAATAGGAAACCTGATTGAAAATCAATTTATTTCAGTAGGTGACTGGAATTTCGGCAGTGCGATTTCCGTGTTGCTTGCAATTGTTATTTTGGTAATGATGGGAGTAGTAAAGAAAATTGCTCCGGATGATAATGGAGGTGCCTGATGAAGAGAAAACTTTCTATTGGACCGAAGTTATATATTGGATTAATGTTTGCGTTTTTTTATCTGCCGATATTAGTTACGATGTTTTTTTCTTTTAATTCCTCAAAGTCGCTGACTAGTTTTTCAGGTTTTTCTTTGAGATGGTATGAAAAACTGGTGACAGACAGTAACATTCTTTCAGCAGTGTACGTTTCAGTATCAATTGCTTTGATTGCTACATTGATCTCTACGATTCTTGGAACAATTACGGCGATTGGACTTTCAAAGAGTAAAAAAGTACTGCGTGAGTGGCTGTTAAATGTGAATAATATGCCGATTATGAATCCTGAAATTGTTACGGCAATTGGTTTGATGATTTTGTTTACATCAGCGAGAATGGAGCGGGGATATATTACGATGTTGCTTGCACACATTGCATTTTGTACTCCGTATGTTATCGTCAGTGTTTATCCAAAAGTCAGAGCTATGGATCACAATCTGGCAGATGCGGCGATGGACCTAGGTGCAACGCCTTATCAGGCATTGACAAAAGTAATTCTTCCAATGTTAAAGCCCGGAATTTTTGCAGGAATGTTACTGGCATTTACGATGTCCATTGATGATTTTGTGATATCTTACTTTGTCACGGGAAATGGTGTGTCGAATATATCGATTGTTGTTTATAATATGACAAAAAGAACGAACCCGACGATTAATGCACTCTCAACCATACTAATTTTAGTGGTTGTTGTGGTACTGGTTTTGGTAGAACTGATTCCAAAAATTCTTAAGAAGAGACGCAGCGGACAGGTAGTCATGGAGAATGCCAAGTCCGGTGTGAGAAAAAAGGTATTACTGACAGGATGTGTGGCAGCCGCGGTTGTCGTGATAATTTTCTGTATTAATAATTTCATGGGAATGAATCAGAAGAATGTTCTTCGTGTATATAATAGTGGAGAATATATAGATACGGAACTTATCGAAAGATTTGAAAAAGAAAATGACTGTCAGGTGGTATACGAGACGTTTGACTCTAATGAGACGATGTATACGAAATTACAGAGCGGTTCTGAGTATGATATTCTGATTCCGTCAGATTATATGATAGAGAGATTGATAAAAGAAAAATATCTGCAAAAAGTTGACTGGACTAAGATTACAAACAAAAGCAAAATAATACCGGAGTTATTAAATGGCAACTTTGATAAGGGAAGCCAATATACAGTTCCGTATTATTGGGGAACGGTTGGTATTTTATATAACAAAAATAAGGTTGCCAAAGAAGATTTAAAACAGGGATGGGAAATCTTACGGGATAAAAAATACAAAGGGAAACTATACATGTATGATTCAGAAAGAGATTCTTTTATGATTGCTTTGAAAGCACTGGGATATTCTATGAATACACATGATAAAGAGCAGTTAAAGGAAGCGTATCAATGGTTAATTGAGCAGCAGGAAACAATGAATCCTGTTTATGTTGGAGATGATGTTATGGATAATATGATTTCCGGAAATAAGGATATGGCTGTTGTTTATTCAGGTGATGGTGCGTATATCATTTCTGAGAATGATGACATGGGATTTTTTGTTCCTGAGCAGGGAAGTAATGTATGGACAGATGCAATGGTAATTACGAAGCATTGTGAAAATACAGAATTAGCGCATAAATTTATGGACTTTTTCTTACAGGAAGATGTGGCAATACAGAATACAGAGTATATAGGATATGACAGTGCAGTAAAATCGGTGTACGAGTATTATAGAGATGAAGAATATGAGGGGAATCCGGGATGTGCACCGGATACATCTAATCCGAAAAATGAAGAATTCAGATATCAGGAACAGGAAATAAAAGAATACTGTGCCAGTCTCTGGACCAAAGTAAAGTCAAATTAAAATTTTATGTAGGATTAAAAAATAAGGTATTTTGAAAAGAATGAAATCAGACAGGTCATACTGAATATTGTATGTTAAATAAAGTATTTTATATACAGAGAGAAAAATAGTGAGTGCACAAATTTTGTTGCAAAAATCGTGTTTTAATATATTATTTTTATGTGGATATGGGGATACTTTATAATGCCTGGACATGCGTCAGCGTCAGTTTTATTTATAAAGAGTTTTAGATGGAGATTATTATGAAAGAAAGTTTTTGGCAGGAGTATTTTTCAATTCCTAATATCATGGGATATTTCAGAATTGTTTTAGCAGTATTATATGTATGGGCATTTTATATGTCTTTGGATGGTGCACCTTATTGGCCGGTGATAGCCATTATTGTTGTATCAGGACTTACCGATTTTTTTGATGGGAAAATTGCCAGAAAATTTCATATGGTGACGGACTGGGGAAAAATGCTTGATCCAATTGCAGATAAAGTGACGATTGGAGCGATTATATTAAGTCTTATGTTTAAATATAAAATTATGATGCCAATGATTGTGTTGTATATTATAAAAGAAGGATATATGGCATTAGCAGGCGCTCTTCTAATAAAGAAATTGCATAAAATCGAGGGAGCAAAGATATATTTTAAAGTATGCACTTTTGCCACATATCATATTTTGCTTGCAATATTACTGATTCCTGATATGAGTGATGGGATTGTAGTAAGACTGATTGTGATTAATATGATGGTTATGGTATATGCTTTTGTAAGATATATTATTTATTATGGGAAATTGTTTAAAGAGTGCTCGGAGAATGTTGGAGAGATGGAGTCTTATAAAAATTAAAAAGACTATTAAAATGGAAAATGTTGCTTATTTGTATCCTATTTGATACATTGAAATTAAGATATAAAATAGATTAATGAGGGGGATAAATTTTAAATATATTTTATGGGAGTGGGATAGAGAACTTTTACCTACTCTTTTTTATCATCTTCTTTTATCAGCCTTTTACTTTATGGCATGAAAAAAGCGGGTGATGGGAATCGAACCCACATA
>CANPET010000133.1 GCA_947573465.1 uncultured Eubacterium sp. | reverse complement strand
TTACATTGTCTTTTTTATCTACTTCCGCCGTACCTGTTTTTCCATAAGTTTTATAATCAGAATATCGGAAGGTCCTTGCAGTACCATATTCACAAACTGCCGCCATATATTCCTGCAGTATCTTTGCTTCGGATTTAGACATAAGCCGTTCGTATTCTTCCTTGTCTGCCATCTTTACGATATTACCACTACTGTTTTCAATATAATCCACCACATAAGGTTTCATTAAAACACCATTATTTGCTATGGCTGAAGCAATCATAGCCATATGTGCCGGAGATACTGTGGTTTTTCCCTGTCCAATACTCGTCTGTGTAATATCAAACTGCGTAGATTTTTTTGTCAACCGGAAAGCACTTTCATTATAATCCATCTCCAATGGCAATGGCTGATTAAACAATAATTTATTCGCTGTTTTCCTAAATTCAGGTATATCTAATTTATTACCAACAGAAGAAAATGCACTATTGCAGGAATAAGCAAAAGAATCTTTTAAATTCTCACTATAATGAGATTTCCCATCAAAGCACTTAATAGAAAATCCTTTAAAAGATGCTTTTCCATTGCAGTAGTATTTAAAATCATCATAATCTTTATTTTCCTTAATATATTCCAATGCAGTTACAATTTTAAAAATAGAACCAGGTATATATTTTCCCTGTGTTGCCCTATTCACCAGTCTTGAATCACTAGAATCCTTTACTAAATCATCCCAAATGTCATCAATGGTATATGGATCATAAGATGGTCTGGATGCCATTGAAAGTATAGCTCCTGTATCCGGATTCATCACAAAAACTGCTCCCTTGTATCCTTCCAGACTATTATAAGCAGCCTTTTGTGTACTGACACTTAATGTTGTATAAACATTGCATCCGGTTTCCGTTGTATTTGAGAAATCATTGATAATCTTTTGCATCACACTCGTTTGGGATGACAGCAGGTCATAGTTGCATATTTTTTCTAATCCATATTTTCCATGTGTTGTTATACCTATAGCATGCGCAAAAGTTTTACCATAAGGATACTCTCTGGTATCATCCGATAAATCTCGTTCTGTACCTTTCGTATCTGTATATGCTAATTTTTTCTTGCTTCTACTGTATATGGTGCCCCGGACTACTTTTGATGAGTTTTCATCAATTCTGCGATTATATGTGTTGTTTAATATTTTCTGACTATCGACTGCTACAAAATGAGCATAAAATCCAATCATAAACACAAAAATTAAAGCTATAACAATCGTTGTAACCATAGCCTGTTTATTCATTTTTTTTCTATCTTTTTTAATGGAATTTGATTTCCTGGGTGTTTTCAATGGTTCTGATTTCCTGGGTATTTCTCTCCTTGACATGTTTCGCTCCTTTTCGTGGTACTTTTCTTTTTGCCGGATGTGTTGTTGTTCCTACAATAGCCAGTCCTTGTATGATGGCAAATACAATTAATGTACTTAAGATAGAACTTCCACCATAACTAAGCAGTGGAAATGTCACGCCGGTAGATGGTATCATATTAATTGCTCCACCAACAGTTACAATAATCTGTACTGCATACTGTATTCCAAGTCCCACACAAACTAATTTATTAAATAAACTGATTTGCTGCATAGCAGTATTCAAAAATGCAACAAAACAAGTAAGACATACAATAATCAGTAAAATTGCAAAAATAGCGCCAAACTCTTCCCCAATTGCTGAAAAAATAAAATCCTGATCCACTACCGGAATATCTTTTGGCTGTCCCTGATAAAGTCCGGTTCCTGTCAACCCACCATTTCCTAATGCAAATAATGACTGTGTAATCTGATACCCTGTATCTGCAGGATCTGCCCATGGATTCATCCAAACGCTCACACGAACACGAACATGGGCAAAAATCTGATAAGCCAGTATCGACGCAAGGGACAGTCCACCAAAGCATATAAATATATAGCGTGCCTTTCTTGTACCAATATATACCATAAACACATATACCATAAAGAAAATCAAAGCACTTCCAAGGTCTCTGGATGCCACCAATATCAGCACATATATACCTGCCATTACCGCAGATAGAACAATATTTTTAAATTCTACAGAACGGCTAAGAAGCCCTGCAATAAAAAATACAAATATAATCTTCACAAATTCTGACGGTTGAAACGCAAACCCTCCAATTTTAATAGATAAATTGGCTCCACCTGTTTCTCTGCCTAATAACAAAACACCGGCTAATAATCCAATTCCCACGAAGCAATATATCCACGTAAAAGACTTCCACATCTCATACTTACTCATTAAATATGGTACAACAAGAGATGCCATAGATACAATTGCAACAATGATGAACTGTTTAATACTGTTTTGAAATTTCAATCTTGCAAGAATAATAAATCCAATTGTTAAAAGCATACACATATTACATAAATCTGCTTTATTTATATTTGGATAAATAATCGGGAATATTCCCAATACGACAATCAAGTAACATAATTGTGCTCCCCCCAATACAATTACTCCGATATCCGTTGTATCCTGCTGGTTTAAATAAATTGTTACAATTCCCAAAAAATAAGTTAAAAATATTATTCCGTTTTGTCTTTGAAAAATACCGGAAGCTTTATATGGATTCTTGCATCTAAGTGCACTAAAACACTCCCACACATAAAAAACCATCAATAAAATAAATAGGTATTTTGTTACAATTATTAAAAATGTACTCATTTTTTATCTCCCATATACTACAAT
This sequence comes from uncultured Eubacterium sp., assembly GCA_947573465.1. Classification (GTDB taxonomy): domain Bacteria; phylum Bacillota; class Clostridia; order Lachnospirales; family Lachnospiraceae; genus Eubacterium_G. The sequence continues at coordinate 2,781 of CANPET010000133.1, read as the reverse complement.
ACACCTCTTTTGAAATGTCCTCTTGTAGAATCTGTATTATCTGTTAGTTTATGATTATCTATAAACACATTGATATACTTTTCCAAGCTATCTCTGACCTGTTTTTCGTTTTCAAAAGTATAATTTAGTCTAATAATTTCAGGATTCAGAGATTTGATTTCTTTTCCATATCCCAATAAAGATAATGGTTTACAATTATACATAATATTATAACAATAATTGCATACACACTTAGTAGTGAACTTATTATTTAACCGATCCCTAATTTCATAAGTGGTACTCTTACCATCACATTGTCTGCATGTTTTTAAACCACATCCTGCCGAAGTCATTACAGGCATATATCCATATACAATAAATTCTTCTTTTTCACAACCTCTATCCTTCAATTCCCTGTAATTTAGCTCTAACGGTATCGTTGTGGCAATTTTATTGCTTATAAAATAATCCTTTGCAATGGAATTATATGTATAAACATTATAGTCAAAAACACAATTCTTTTCCAGACCTTTACTTTTTAAATAATAATATTGTTCTATATTACGAATAAGAAATCCATCAAATTTCAAAAAATCATCTTCATATTTTTTATCAAATGTTCTTTTATCATTTTCTCTAAATATGTATGGCATGGCCAAAAATAATTCTTTCTTTTCCTCATGCCCTTTTTTTATGAGTTCAAAAACATCATTTTTTTGAACAGCATATTCTTCCACATAAATTCTTTTTACATACTTATTTTTCAGCACAGAATTAAATTGTTTTAGATTTGATATCAGAACATAAATGCTAAACTCATCATTATAATATCTTACTTTTGTGTATTTTTTTTGTTCTACTCTTTTTCTTCTTTTCTTTGATAAAATACATTCCTTTATTTTTTCAATAAAATCTCTTCTTAACTGATTTAAATATCTTACCTGAACAAAAACATCTTCAGATAATATTATATTCATATTTTGAACTTCAAAATTAGTATTCCCCAATTTTGACATTTGTTTTCGTACAATCTCTTCTGTAATTGGCCTATTCTCAGCGATAAGCGGTTTCTCCCCTTGAAGAACAATGAATTCTTCATCTATAAAGGTACGTAATTCTATTGGCTTATCTTTTTCGATAACAACAGAAATATCTAATAGAAATTTCTTTCTTTCACCACCATAATTTTCTTTCAAAAACTGAACAAACTCTGTATTTTCTGTTCTAAATACAGGTTTCTTTAAAGAAATCATATCTGCACCATTATGTTTATAATAGTAACTTTCACTAAAACCATTTCTATTAAATAAATCTGCCAACAGTTTTATATCTTTTTCATCAACGTCATATTTTTCTTTATTCTTAATATATCTATCAATATATTTCCTATATATACTTACTACACCTGCCACATATTCCGGTTTCTTCATTCTTCCTTCTATTTTCAATGAACAGACACCGGACTCTATAATATCAGGTAAAATCCTTAAGGTGCAAATATCTTTAGGACTTAATACATACTTATTATTTCCCTCATTTAAAATATTTCCATCTTTTATAATATCATATTCCATCCTGCAGGGCTGGGCACACTGTCCACGATTGCCACTTCTGCCTCCAATATAACTGCTCATAAAACACTGGCCGGAATAACAATAACACAAAGCACCATGAACAAAACTCTCAATTTCTATATTGGATATATCATGAATCTTCCTAATTTCATTAATAGACAGTTCCCTTGGAGTTACGATTCTTGACACGCCTAATTGCTCTAACTCTTTCACAGTTAGTTTTCCAGTAATTGTCATTTGCGTACTGGCATGGATGTGTAATCCCGGAAAATTTTCCTTTACAAATAACAAAACTCCAATATCCTGTACGATAACAGCATCTAAACCATATTCATATAAAGGAAGCAGATAATTATATAATTTCTCTTCTATTTCTTTTTGTTTAATAAGTGTATTGATTGTCAAATATATCTTTCTGCCAAACAAATGTGCATAATCAATTGCCGAATACAATTCCTCCAAGGTGAGATTCTGCGCATTTGCCCTTGCCCCAAATAAATCGCCACCAGTATAAACAGCATCTGCTCCTGCATTGAAAGCCGCTATAACGCTATCATAACTGCCACCGGGTGCTAGTAACTCTATTGACATGATATTCCTCCTGATGCCATATAGTAATAAACGACCAGGCCGAAGCCTGATCGTCTGAATTACTTTTTAAGTTCTGTCTGAAGCTTAATGATTTCTTTTTCAAGATTTTTAATCTTTTCTAAGGCTTCATTTAACTCTTTTGATGCTGTTTCTGCTTTAGAATCAGAAACAATCAACTCATGTTTCAAATCATATACTTCTTTTTCTTTTAACTCTAAATCCCCTTCAAGCAAATCTGCTTGTTTTTTTGCTTTGAAATAGTCATTTGCAATATTAATTTCAAGAAGTATCCGCTGCATATCCATATTCTGCATACGATAACTTTCATTCTGTTTAAAATCTAAAATCATATTATTGATGTATGTGGCAACTTTTTGTAAATAAGCTTCACTTTCAAAACCACCAATATTATAGATTTTTCCATCGATAATAACATCGATATAGTTCTTTGATGACATAATTATCTCCTTGTATGTGAAATCATTCAATATAATATCACAAATCTTTTAAAATTAAAAGAATAAAAATATATTATTTTACTTTAACCTTTTTAGCCTTTGACCAAACTGTATATCCTTTTTTTGTTTTTACACGTACTCTTACATATACAGTCTTCTTTGATTTAATCTTCTTTCCT
>CANPET010000132.1 GCA_947573465.1 uncultured Eubacterium sp. | reverse complement strand
ATTGTATAATCTAAATCAATATTGTTTGTCTTGGCATGGAAACGAAATTCTGTTGTCTCTGTCAGTTTCATCCAGCAAATCCAACCTCCGTTGCCGCCACCCCAGTCCTGGTATTCCCAAGCCCAGGTATCATTCCATTTGAAATAACTAACATCTTCAATTTTTTTCCATTCTCCACTTGTTCCCTTTGCCTGTTTTACGTAAACCTGTAAATCCTTCTCTACATCTGAAATAGAGAGTTCTTTACTTGTTTTTCCATTAAACTTCGGCATAACAAAGCCAAAACTAGCTTCCCCAACACCTTCTCTTTTTATGACAGGTCCGTTCGCACTATCATAACATTCCATAGATGTGATTGTTGTTGCCGCTGCAAAAACATTTGTTGCACTGTTTATTGAAAGCCAATCAATCGTACCCATTGTGCTAAGTACAACTGCAATTGCCACAATAACAGCAGTAACTTTTGAAAATACTCTTTTCATAACCTTTTTCCTTTCTCTTTACATTGTTATAGGAGGGCAACAGCACCTCCTATATATTTTCATTCATAATACATTATAAAATTGTAATTTCATCAATTCAACACCCTCATTTTTTAGTAAGTGCGTTTTTTATATTTTTAAAATTATTTAATTATATCTTTTATTACCTCTCCTGCAATAATCAATCCTACCACCGATGGCACAAATGCATTACTTCCAGGTGTCTGACGCTTTCCATGAATTTCCTCTTCTTCTATCTCTTGTGGTATAAGAGCTTTTTCCTTTGAATAAACCACTTTTAAATTCTGTATCCCTCTCTTTTTCAATTCCCGTCTCATCACTTTTGCCAAAGGACACACAGAAGTCTGAAAAATATCTGCGACCTCAAAAGCTGTAGGATCCATTTTATTTCCTGCTCCCATAGAACTGATAATCGCTGTTCCACTTTTTTCTGCCTGCTCAACTAACTGCAATTTTCCTGTAACTGTGTCTATGGCATCCACAATATAATCATATTGGGAAAAATCAAATTGTTCTGCTGTTTCCGGAAGATAAAATGTTTTGTATATGTTTACTGTTGCTTTGGGATTAATGTCCAATACCCTGTCTTTTGCTACATCTACTTTATATTTTCCAATAGTACTCGTTGTAGCAATAATCTGTCTATTAATATTTGTTAAACTAACCTTATCATCATCAATCAAATCCAGAGTACCAACACCACTTCTTGCTAAAGCCTCTACAACATATCCTCCGACACCACCAACGCCAAAGACTGCAACTCTGGCATTCTTTAATTTTTCCATATTATCTGTTCCAATTAAAATTTCTGTCCTTGAAAATCTATTTTCCATCTTTCTATCCCTTTTTACTATAATTCTCCAATCTGTTTATAACCTTTATCATCTAATCTGACAATCAAAACTCCACAATTTTTCTGTAATCCTCCGGACCAATACTGATCCAGACCATGATTCAACACATGACACATAATACCTTTATTCATTGCACCATGTCCCGCAATTAATACTTTATCTAATTTATCTTTCTGTGGCTCAATAACTTCTTCCATAAATTCTTTTGTCCGGATACATACTTCTTTTAAAGACTCTCCGTTTTTTGGTGCTACATAATTTGCCGGGTCATCAAAAAATTTACAAAAAGAATTGCTCTTATCCTTCTGAAGTTCGATTGCACTCTCACCCTCATTTACTCCAAAATTAACTTCTCGCAGTCTATCATCTTTTATAATCTCTATATCTCTTTCTCCTCGAATCAGGCAGGCTGTCTCATATGCTCTCGATAATGGAGAACTGTATATGACATCAAAGTCAACATCCTTTAACTGTTTCCCACGATAAATTGCTGCTTCTCTGCCTTCTTCACTTAGTTCAATATCCCTGCTGCCCTGTAGCAATCTTGATTTATTCCATACGGTCTCTCCATGACGAACAATATATATATCCATACAATTCTCCTATTTTTTTATATTTCCACAAATTTTTCTCCTATACATATTACCACAATCTTATTCACAATTCAAAAAACAACCGCCTCACATTTTCAAATGTAAAACGGTTGTTCCATTTCTATCTCAGCACTGTTCCTGAAACATTTATATTTTGTTCCACTCCCGGAGACTCAATACCATTTAGTACTGCTGTCACCTTTACAGTTACCGGACCAGCACTAATATTTTCAATTGTATAGTATGCACATATTACTTCGCTTAATTTCTTCTCTCCGTTAATATATACATTGTATTTGCATCCACTCGCCATTCGGTCTGCATCCTGACCCCATACAACTCCTACAGTATTGTCCGCCGGGCAAGTTGCAACCATTCCTATTACTTCCAACGGCATTTCCTCAAAAACTACAGTAGTTGTAGGCGCCTCTGTGGTAGTCGGCATCTGTGTAGTCGTAGGTACCGGTGTTGTGGTTGGCGTTTCTGTCGTTGTTGGTTCTGGTGTTGTCGGCACTGGTCCGTCTCCCGTCACATTAACCATCTGTGTCACCCCAGCTGTTTCTCTTCCATTGAGGGTTGCTGTTACTTTTACGTTAACATTTCCTGCTTGAACGTTATCAATCACATAGTAATTGCAGATTACTTCACTCAATACCTTTACATCGTTAATGTATACATTATATCTGTATCCACCATTAATTCTGTCTGCATCCTGCCCCCATACTACGCCTATCGTATTATCCGCCGAACATGATGTTACCATTCCAATCACTTCCAGCAAATCTTCATTGGCACCTGTAGTGGTTGGAATCGGCGTTGTCGGTGCTTCCGTGGTTGGCACAGGTGTAGTGGTTTGGGTCTGAGTTGTCGGTGAAACTGGTGTTGTCGTTGGTGGCATTGATCCACCAACATATGTACGAATTTCTACTCCTTCTGATTCATATCCATTCAAATTTGATGTCACCTTAAATGTATGTGTTCCTGTTGATAAATTTGAAATGGCATATCTACTTACTGGTGTATCTTTTTTATATAACACTCCATCTACATATACATTATAAGTATATCCCTTTGATATTCTGTTTGCATCCTCTTGCCACGTAACAACTGCACCTCCAGGATAGGCCCATTTTGCTACCATATTTAAAATTTCTGATGGTTTTTCTTTCTCATTCAAAATATCTTTATATTCTGTTACAACGTCTTTAAATCCATAAACTTCTAATTCCGTTAGCAAAACATATGTAGCATTATCAATAAATTCTGCTTTTACATATCTGGCTTTTCTTTTTTCAAACTCAAAAACCTTACTAACCTGAGCTTCTTTATCTCCTTGTGCTATTTCTGTCCAGTTTTCGTGGTCTTCTGAAACTTTGATACTGTATCCTGTTGTACTGTATCTTTCATAAAAGAGATTTATTTTGTCAATATCATATACAGCTCCCAAATCAACTTCTACGTACTGACCTGCACTGCTCCCTGTAATTATCTTTGAGCGGGTATCTCCATCTACTAAATTCGTTAGTGGAAAATCACCGGCGCTATAAACACTGGACGCTGTTACATTTTTCTGAAATGCAAGATTCTCATATGGTTTCGATTTAAATTCAAACATCATATTCGATGTATAGTCCACTGCATACTCTATACACTTCGCTGCATTTACAACTCCAAACGGCACTTTACTTCTTGATTCTATGTCCCTCAACTCTGTTGCTGTATTTGCCATAATACGCTTTACATCAAAGTAATTTAAATCACTATTTACGGAACACATCATCGCTGCTACTGCTGAGACAACCGGTGATGCAAAGGAAGTTCCATCCGCATATTTCGTACCGGAATGATCATCCAACATAAACATATCATCACCCGGTGCACATATGTTTTTATTACTTCCATAATTAGAAAATGCTGCAATCCCGTTTTCCTCTGTTGTAGCTACTGCCGATATTGCCTTTTCAAAATCTGCTGGATAAAATTTTTCATCTGTATGATCATTCCCTGCTCCACAAACAACAATTATCCCGGCATCTGTCAATCGGTTGACTGCTGCTTCCTCCGCACTGTTATGCGACTCACCACCAAGACTCATATTAACTACTTTTACGCCTTGCTCTGCACAGTAATTCATTGCTTTAACTAAATTTGCTATAGAAAACAAATATTTACCACGTTCTTCATAATATGTAGACGCCTGCACTGCGAGTATCTCAACAACATCATTATTATAGCAGCTTGCTACTCCTGCCATCTGTCTGTTGTTATTGGCTTGTGCAGCTATTACACTTGCTACTCCTGTTCCATGATACGTCTTTGCCGGCTGTGCACAATCTTTGAGCAGCACTGGCGTGTTCCCTGTTACATCTGCTGAGTATGGCGAAATCATATTTGTAATATCCGGATGATTCATTTGAATTCCTGTATCAATAACCCCAACTAACACTTTATCATGCGTACGACCGGAAACATAATCCCATGCCTCTTTCGCATGGATATTATCTAAATAATACTGGTACTGAAGATCCGGGTCATTTGTTGAACCCTGAATACTGTCTTCTACATCATAATAATCATTGCCATCGGCTGCCTCTGTAATACTATACTGGCTGTAAGCTTCTGATGCCATATCTACAGTTTGTCCTAATGATATAGAGATTTCTGCAACATAATCTCCTGAAAAATCTTTATACAGGGATTCTATCTCACCGTTTTGTGCTTCACAAACGGCATGGATCTCTTCTTCTGTTGCCTCACCATCAAATAAAGCTACGACTTTTCCTGCTTCAAAGCCATTCTTATCACCTTTAGCTCTTTCCTTCGCTGCTTCCTCATATGCATCTACTACTTCTTCACTTCGACTATCAATAGTTTTTTCAAACTCCTCTAATTGTTCAAAATCTTCGGTCTCGTAATAAGATGTCAGTACTGAACTTAATGCTGCATTATAGTCTGCATCATCTTTGTACTCATTTACTTCTTTTGCTGCTTTTGCCCCATCTTCCAGAGCCACCTCTGCAATCTTGTCCAATTTCCTGTCCGAAATATTAACTTCTGCAATTTCATCAAAAACTGTTTTACTATCAGCCTTTGTTGTTGTACTTGTAACAATATTGGTGCTGCACAATGATACCATCATTGCCACTGCTAATGTTACACTTGTTAATTTTTTAATTTGTCTCTTCATAATTCTTTCCCTCCAATCTTAAATTCGACAATAAAACCGTACCATTTTGTACCATTTTTTGCAATAAATAAAACTATTTTTATTTGCATTTTTCTCAGTATTTATAGGCTTTCAGGTCGAAATAGGACGATAAAAGTCGATATTTCTAAAAAACATTTTTATTATCAAAAAAACCATTACAGAATAATTAAATTCCGTAATGGCTTTACTCAAATTCTATATTAACATATTTCATTCATCCAGTATCTTTGTAGAATCATCCTCTACATACTTATATATATGTTTAGTCTAATTTTAATCCGCTCAGCAAACTGCCCAATGAAGTTCCAATGTTTTCCACTTCAGGGATGTTATTTTTTATTTCTTCTTCCTCCTGAATCCGCTGTTCTTCCAATAATTCCCTG
>CANPET010000131.1 GCA_947573465.1 uncultured Eubacterium sp. | reverse complement strand
TGGAGCAGTAGTAATAAGAAAGTTGCTAAGGTTTCTAAAGGTGTAGTAACAGGTATCAAAGAAGGAACATGTTATATAACAGTAAAATCAAAGCATGCAGGCAAGAAAGCAAGATGTAAAGTGGTCGTAAAATAATAAACTACTATTGTGCAAATAAGTAAAAGGACGGGAAACATCCCCGCCTTTTTACATATACCGAATTTTCCGAAGTTCTTCCTGCAATTTTCCGGCATACTCAGCCAGCTCATTATACTGTTCTGTGATATGTTGCTGCGTGGATTTTAGATTGGCAATCTCGTTATTCTTTTCATAGAGCTGCTTCTGAACCTCTATTAATTTACTGCTTTTATCTGATAATGCAGATTTTAATTCTTCAATATTTTGTCCAAGGGAAGTAGTTTCTAATTGGTTATTTGATGTATTATTAATATTGACTAATTTTTTGTCTTTACTTAGATAATAATAGTTTGAATTTAAAACAAGTCCAATATTATCATTTGCCTTAAACACATCAAATCCCTTGTTTGTGTCTATATTTCTTTCAATAAGACAGCTTTTGTTTGGAGCGGATGACAGAATATAATAAATCTCATATTTTCCAACTTCTTTATTATGATTACAGTAAAATATATACAATTCATTCTGACACATTAGTGGAGAAACATTTACAATTTCTACATTATGTTCGTCATCTTCCATGGGAATGGATAAAAATTCAGTAAACCTGTCACGGTTGAGCATGGCTAATTTGATTTTGTTATCTGTTGATATGTAATAGGCATATTTTTTCCTACAGGAAAATACATCAAAGTCTTTTTTTACATCATTAAACAAAAGACCTCGTGAAAGAATTCTCCCCCCGGAAGCTGTATACATATAGACTTTCTGATTGTCTAAAAATAAAATAATTGGTTGTCCGTTTTCAAATGCTAATATTTTATACATAGGTTCCTCCATTTCAAACGATTATTTTTCTTCATTTCATGAAACTATTCAGAGCCTCATTCGCAGAAATCTCTGAATAGTTACACACTATTAAATATATATTTGCTTTATGTAGAAATTAGAACAAAAGAATTTCAAAAGCATAATATATAGTGAAGAACAAAAGGAGAAATGAAATGACAAAACCTTGTAAATGTAAAAAATGTTGCAGAGAAGTGGATGTCTGTAACAAAGAAATTTGTGGCAGACCAGAATTTTTATCTATTTACGCTCCGGTTATCTATGATGAAATAGGAGTAAATGTATGTAGAACAGTTAAGATTCCAGAGTGTGTAATGGAGGAAAATCCAACAGTTGAAACAATTCGGGCAGATGTAATAGATGTTTCTCTATCTAAAAAAATGCATGGTCCGAAGAAAGATATGGATGTATGTAAAGCACCTCCGATGCATTATCCGGAAACAAGCGTAAAATCTACCTGTAAACCAAATTGCAGTAAAGTAACATTGACAAACGTATGCGTCACTTATGATGTAAAACTGTATGATGGATGTGACAAATTTTTAGCTTCCACAATTCTTATGGTAAATTACTTGCCGGCAGATAAGTATAGCCCTGACTATAAGTATAAAGATGAGAAAACAAATCCGTCTCATATCACATTGGAGTTATATACTCCTTACGGTGTAGGAACAAGAGGAGAGAAAAATAAAAAGTATGTTAATGTTGTAAGTTTGGCAGAAGGCAAAAATCAGGTGGTGAATGGTATTAACCTTGCAGGTGTAGGAAAAGCAATGAATTTCAGTGCTTGTGATGGTACTTTTTCAGCAGGACTTTCTCTTATTTTAAGAACTGTTTATTTTGAGGCTTATAAAATTGATTATAAAGAGAAAACGACACCACCAAAGGCAGATACAGAGGATGAAGACGGACGTGTGTGTAAAAAGTTTGTAGAAAGCGGATTGTTATCCAGAGAAATTAAACCTTTGGAATTAGAGCCACCAAAATGCGAAGGAAGATTGAAAGAAGAGAAAAAATGCGAAAGAGAATGCTGTACAAAGGCACGTAAAAACCACTGCATGGAGAAAGAAAAATGTACAGAGGAATACAGAGAAGAAGAGATAGAGGAAGACAGATGTGAATGTGATTATGAATAATCACAACAAAGAAAATCTGTGGATTCGAAAAAAATAGATTTTAAAATAATCCATCTTATGATAATATAGTATAGGATTAAAACTGCACTTGCTTTTGGCAGTGCAGTACATACATTAGGAGGTATATAGATGTTTTCATTTGATGAAGTAAAAAATGCAGATGCAGAAGTTTTTGCAGCAATGGAAGATGAGTTGGGAAGACAGCGTTCACATCTTGAATTAATTGCATCAGAAAATTTAGTAAGTAAGGGAGTTATGGCTGCTATGGGTAGTCATCTTACAAATAAATATGCAGAGGGATATCCAGGTAAGAGATATTATGGTGGCTGTGAATATGTAGATGTAGTAGAGCAGCTTGCTATCGATAGAGCGAAGGAATTATTTGGATGTACATATGCCAATGTTCAGCCACATTCAGGAGCACAGGCAAACATGGCAGTATTCTTTGCATTGGTTCAGCCAGGAGATACTGTGATGGGTATGAGCCTTGATGCAGGTGGACATTTAACACATGGTTCACCGGTGAATATGTCTGGTACATATTTTAACATCGTGCCATATGGCGTCGATGATAACGGATTTATTGATTATGACAACGTAAGAGAAATTGCAATTGCAAATAAACCAAAACTGATTGTGGCTGGTGCAAGTGCATATCCAAGAAAGATTGATTTCAAAAAGTTTAGAGAGATTGCAGATGAGGTTGGAGCATATCTTATGGTAGACATGGCACACATTGCAGGACTTGTGGCTGGCGGACAGCACATGAGCCCAATTCCATATGCTCATGTTACAACAACTACAACACATAAGACATTGAGAGGTCCAAGAGGCGGACTTATTTTATCAAGTGAAGAATTTGCTTTAGAGCATAAATTAAACAAGGCAGTATTCCCTGGAATTCAGGGTGGACCTTTAATGCATGTAATTGCTGCAAAAGCAGTTTGCTTTAAGGAAGCACTGTCAGATGAGTTCAAAGAATATGCAAAGAATATTGTAGATAATGCTCAGGCACTTGCGAAAGGACTAACAGATAGAGGATTTGACTTAGTTTCTGGTGGAACAGATAATCATTTGATGTTAGTTGATTTAAGAAGTAAGAATATTACAGGTAAGGAATTTGAAATTGCATTAGATGCAGCAAACATTACATGTAATAAGAATGCTATTCCAAATGATCCACAGAAGCCAGGTATTACTAGTGGTGTAAGAATTGGTACACCTGCAGTAACAGCAAGAGGTCTTAATACAGAAGATATGGATGTGATTGCAGAATGTATGGCAGATATTGCAGATGATTTGAATGGAAATTGCAAGAGTGTTAAGGCGAAAGTAAAAGGTTTAACAGATAAGTATCCATTGTACGAATAAATGAACATTTATTGGAAATAATTACACATATGAAGAGTGTAATAAATAAGAATTTTATAAAATGTGGAATCACAGGCTGGTGTATGGAGTTACTCTTTACATCAGTTTGTTGTTTTATGAGAAAAGATTATAAATTAATCGGACAGACTTCAATATGGATGTTTCCTATCTATGGTATGGCATCTGTGATAAAGCCTGTCAGTAATCAATTAAAAAAACATAATAGAAAAACAATAGAACGTGGATTAATTTATACAGCAGGCATTTATGCTACAGAATATACTACAGGAACGTTACTAAAAAAGAAAGATAGATGTCCTTGGGATTATAGTAAAAGCAAATATCACATCAATGGGGTTATTCGATGGGATTATGCTCCATTGTGGTTCATAGTAGGATTGGTATATGAAAAGATGTTGACAAAAGATTAGAGGCATTGTTTTTATACAATGCCCAATTAATTAAATTTGTTATTAGATTTTGTTGGCAAATTCTTCAATTGATTTAGATTTAGCTGCAAGTTTTAGCCAATGACTTAATGTCTTTAAGTCACATTCTGTGTTGATTTTATTTGTTATTTCGTCAGGGATTGAACCTAAATCTTCAAGTAATTCCAGTATGGATTCCTGTTTCGCTTCTTGCCTTCCTTCTTGTTTTCCTTCTTCTCTGAATTCTTCTGATATTGAACACATAGTTTTAATGCCCTCCTCGTTATGTTTAAAATAATACACTCTATTTGAGAGTTTTGGAAAATTTTTATTGTTCACATTTGTCTGTAAAAAACACTGCATTAACTCCGATATTTTACTACCATCATTAATAGCAGTATTAACATATATTTCGTGTAAGCCATTATCTACCACACTATTAGTTTCCATAATCGTAGGTTCAATATGATAGATTGTCTTCTTTAGTTTAAATACATCAAATTCAGATATATATATTACACTTACTTCAGGAATCCTTTCAAATTTTTCACCAGGCTCCACAATGTTAGCAGTAATGCATGATGCATTATAGCGGACGCGTTTTAAAGGATCTTCGTCCTTGGCTCTGTGGATTTCAATATTGCAGTAATTTCCATTACCTTTTATACATAAAGCGTCAAGTCTCACGGAACGTCCTTGAAGATTTTTTAGGCTTTTCTGTGGAATAACTTCGATTACTTTCAGGTTAGAATCCTCCAAAATAACTTGAAGTAGTTCTTCACAAACTTCAGGGTCTTCCGCAATCTTTTCAAAAAATGTATCATCTATGGGGCGATATTTTGCAATTCGTGCCTGATATTTTTGAAAAATTTCTTTATTAAGTTCTAATTGTGTTTTTGTTTGTGTCATTAGATTCCTCGCTTTCTGTATTAATTGTTTGTAAGAAGCGAAAAATATAATTATTGATTTTAATGTATACTCTATTATGATAAAAGTCAATGTATTTTATACCATTCGCAAATAAACAACATATTGTATATGAAAAAGATATTATCATGAAATTAATTAAAAATCAAGTATTGTTTATGTGATGTTTTGCGGGCAAAGGATAAAAATAACACCCAATTTATTAAATCAGATGTTGGGATTAACAAATACATGTAAAAAGGGAGGGGCTTTAAATTACAAAAGATAAAAGGAATACTACTATACAGCATGCAACTGATACTTGAAACAGGTTAGCACCAAACCACGCGGCAACAATTCCAATACAAAGTGCTATAGTTCCAGTTAATGGAGATTGTGTGGCATCAATGATAGCAGGAAAAGTCATTACAGCCAATGTTACGTATGGTACATAATATAAAAAAGATTGGCAAAATCCTAATAGAAAGAGTGACAATTGCCATAAGTGCAATGTAAATATATGGATTGTGTGTCATAGTATTTCTCCTGATTTTATAATAAGAAGTATTATTTTTGTAATTTGTTATTAAAAAGCTAAGTATTTTGTTCTTGTTTTATTGGAAAAAGGACAGCTGCCAAAGCAGAAATAACTACGGTTAAAATAATAGTACGTGTTCCTTCCGATAAATCTGATAGTAAAGGTAATCTTGAAAAACAGAAACTGGCAATAAAACTTG
>CANPET010000130.1 GCA_947573465.1 uncultured Eubacterium sp. | reverse complement strand
ATACACTGTTACTTTTACCTGTGTTCCTTTTTCGCCTTTCATCATGGCTACAACTTTATCTACTTCCTTACCTTCAATACCGTCATCATCCACTTTATAGATAACATCTTCTGCCTTCATGCCTGCTTTATCTGCCGGCGCATCTTTAAATACTTTCGAAATACTAATTACTCCTGTCTTCACATCCTGAGAAACTAACGCCCCTATTCCATAGTATTTTCCTGATGTAGCCTGCATCAATTCCTCATACTCTTCCTTTGTATAATATACAGAGTACGGATCTCCAATTCCTGCAAACAATCCTTTATAAAGCCCTTCTGTCAAATTACTCTGCTCAACATCTTCTAAGTAATAATTATTGATTACCTGTTCCAGAGATTTTAATTTCTTTTCTGCCCGACTGACTGCTGTATCATTTCTCGAAACCGTAATATCCTTGTTTGAAAAATAAATACCTGCGCCTATTCCTCCAGCCATAATAAACATTGCAAGCATTCCGATCAAAAATCCTGAAAGAAATCCACTTCTATTCTTTTTTTCCACAATCACTTTTCCTTTTCTTTTTTTATTATTTTTAACCGAGTAGGCTGACTCCTACTGGATTACGACAATCATGTATATCAGCTCATTGTCTAAACAAAGAATGAAGAATGAAAATACTATTTCATTCCTCATCCTACCTAAGCCTGCCCTAATGACACTTTGCTTAATATTATTCTAATTTTTTAAAAATATGACCAAGGATTTACCCAGTTACCCGGAGTAGATCCTGATGTTGCACCTAGATGCAGATGGTTCCCTGTGGAAGAACCAGTAGTTCCTACCAGACCAATCGTCTGTCCCTGACTTACACTCTGCCCAACACTTACAAGAATGGAGGACTGGTGCATATAAACAGATGTAACACCATTAGAATGTCTGATTCCCGTCCAGTTTCCTGCTGTTGCATTATAGTTCGCCCAGACAACCGTACCATCGGCAACTGCTACAATCGGTGTTCCACCTGGTGCCGGAAAATCAATTCCATTATGGAATGATGATGCTCCGGAAAATGGGTCTTTTCTATATCCATAATTTGAGGACACAGATGTATGACCTGGAACCGGATAAATCCATCCACTGGAATGTCCCGGATTTACTGCCGGTGTTTTTGGTGTGTCATTGTCGCCCGCCGGTGCCGGTGCCTGCGTTGGAGCCTGTGTCGGTGGTTCTGTCATCGCATTAATTGCGTCAGCTACCTTCTGCTCCTGTGCCTTAATCTCTCTATTCAAAGCTTCCGCTGAAGCCTCATTCGCATGCAGCAATTCTTCATATCCTGACAATTCCTTCTGTTTTGAAGCAACTGTATTCTCCAAGTCTGCCTGATCTTTTTTCTGCTTTGCCTGCATTGTAACCAGATTCTTTTCTTCTTTTTCCAATACTGTTTTGGAATCTGCAATTTCTTTTCTGGTATCCTTCAGCTTCGTAAGCATCTTTCTGTCATACTGTGATAATTCCGTTATGTATTCTGCCTTATTTAAAAATTCTGTAATGCTGGAAGAATTTAAAATTAAATCTAATAACTGTGTGTCACCATTTTCATACATATACTGAATTCTCAATTTCATATCTGCATACTGCACAGTGACACTTTCTTCTGCAGCCTTCAATTTCTTTTCTGTCTTCTTTATCTTATCCTGAGTCTGCTCCAGTTTTTTTCCTGTATTATAAATATCTGTAGATAAATTTGTTAACTTTCTATCTACTTCTTCAATATAAGCCTCTGCTTTCGCTTTTGATGCCTCTAACTCCTGCTGTTTCTTTGCATTCTGCTCTTTTTTATCTTTTAAATCTGATAATTTTCCTTTTTCTCCTGCAACATCACCAAATGCTGTGAATGTCATTGATAAAACTAAAATCACTGAAAGCAGTAAACTAAAAATTTTCGTCATTCTTTTCATCTACTTCTCCTCCATTATACCTTTAAGTGTTTTCTAATAGAAAGTATCGAACCAATCAAACCGATTCCTGCTCCAATTCCAAGTCCCATTGGTATAAGTATGACAAATATATCACTTACGGATGCAAAACTTATAGAATTTGCCATAACACCAAACTTTGACATAATAAAAGCAATCGCTTTACCATATACCAGTCTCAAAATAATCAACGGTATCATTGAACCCACCAGACCGATAATCACACCTTCAATAATAAATGGTGCTCTTACAAAACTGTTCGTTGAACCAATCAATTTCATAATCTTTATCTCGTGTCTTCTTACCGAAATACCAATCATAACTGTATTGCTTATGAGGAAAATTCCCACACCCAGCAATATTACAATCAGCGCCACAGAGACATATCCCAAAAGTCTTGATACTTTGCTAAGGGTTTCTTTTGCCTGTTCGGAATGTTTCACCTTTCGAACTCCCTGCACAGCAGAAATGCTTTTAACAAAGGCGTCCTGATCCTGAATATCCTTTAAGAATACTGTGTATGATGCTGAGTTTGCTAACGGATTGTCATTGGTAAACGCTTTTGCCAATTCCGGATCCTCTGCAAAATAACTCTTCTGAAATGTATTCCACGCATCTTCCGCCGAAGTATATTCAAACTTGTCCACTCTTTTATCAGCCTTTATAACCTCTCCGATAGCATCAATTCCTTCCTTATTCAGTCCTTTATCAAAGAATACTGTTACACCCACATTCTGCTCGACCTGCTTTTCCATAAAATTCACATTAATGATAATGGAAAAGATAATACCAATCAGAAAAATGCAGGCAGCAATCGTACCAATTGACGCTATTGAGAATAACTTATTTCTCTTAATATTTACCAGTCCCTGGTTAATACAATACCCTGTCGTTCTCGCATTCATCTATTCCACCACCTTACTGTCGCTGACTTTCACACCTTTTTTCATTGTGATTACACGTTTCTGCATTGCTTCCACGATTTCCATATTATGTGTAACAACAATAACGGTAGTGCCCTGACTATTTACTTTATCTAATAACTTCATGATTTCCCATGAATTCTCTGGGTCCAGATTTCCTGTCGGTTCATCAGCCAATAAGATATCCGGCTTGTTAACCAATGCTCTGGCAAGAGCTACTCTCTGCTGTTCTCCACCGGACAATTCGTTTGGATTAGAACGGTATTTCTCCGAAAGTCCCACAAGAGACAGAACCCTTGCAACATTTTTCTTAATTTCTCTTTGAGATGCTCCCACAACACGCTGTGCAAAAGCAATGTTAGAATACACATCTCTATCTTGTAACAATCTAAAATCCTGAAATACCACACCGATATTTCTGCGGTATTTTGCAACACCTCTGGATTTTAACTTTGATAATTTCGTATCGTTTACGATAATCGTTCCTTCTGTAGGATTTAGTTCTTTTAAAAGTAATTTAATAAATGTAGATTTTCCTGAACCACTGGCACCAACAATAAATACAAACTCGCCTTCTTCAATATCGAGATTTAAATTACTAAGGGCCGGTGCTCCATTTCCATAAAACTTACTAACACCTTTTATTTGAATCATTTGTTCTCTCCTTAACACGCACTAAAAGTGAAAAGCATATACGGCTTCTCACTTTTATGAACTTTTAAAACTCAGTATTTTCCATATATTTCATATACTTCACAACCATCAATGCAATCTTAAATGTGATAGCATCTTCAAATACTCTAAGGTCAAGACCGGTGCTTTTCTGGAGCTTGTCCAATCTGTATACCAATGTATTTCTGTGTATATATAATTGTCTTGAAGTTTCAGAAACATTCAAGCTATTTTCAAAAAACTTATTAATTGTGGCAAGTGTCTCCTCGTCAAACTCATCAGGTGATTTTCCATCGAAAATTTCCTTAATAAACATCTTGCAAAGAGGGATTGGAAGCTGGTAAATCAAACGTCCAATTCCTAAATTATTGTAGGCAATAACATTCTTTGTACTAAAGAAAATCTTTCCAACATCTAATGCCATTCTGGCTTCTTTGTAAGAACGTGATACTTCCTTAATCTCCTTAACGATTGTTCCGTAGGCAATATTTGCCTTTACCATAGCCTCGGTATTCAACATATCCACAATCGTATTTGCAATATGCTCAACATCTTCATATCCCTGCTTTTCATCTAATTCTTTTACAAGGATAATGCTCTTTTCATCCACTGCTGTAATAAAGTCTCTTTTCTGGCCTGCGAATAATGTACGAATAGTCTCTAATGCCACACTGTCTTTTTCATTTTTTGTTTCAATAATGCAGACGCATCTTCTGGCATCTACATCAACATGCAGTTTTTTTGCACGATTATATATATCTACAAGGAGAAGATTATCCAATAAGAGATTCTTAATAAAGTTGTCCTTATCATATCTTTCTTTATATGCAACTAACAGATTCTGAATCTGGAACGCCGCCATCTTACCAACCATGAAAACATCATCGCTGCTTCCCTGGGCAATCAGTATCAGCTCTAATTGATTTTCATCATATACTTTAAAAAACTGATATCCCTGAACCGACTGACTATCTGCCGGAGATGCAACAAAAGACATTATTGCATGTCCAAACTGGTCTCCTGCCTGTGATGTTGTGGCAACAATCTTTCCATCGGTATCTGCCACATGCAAATCTACTCTGGATATACCTTTTATCCCTTCGATTGTGTTCTGTAAAATCTGATTTGAAATCATATTATTCTCCTTGTTTCAATCCTGCGTTATGTAAATAATAACTCAATTTATATTCTAAACCAATTCAAAAGCAAAAACAAGAGGAAACTGTGTGAAGTTTCTGTGACAAGCGCCATGCGTACCTCGAATACGCTTCACTTCTTCTCAGTCGCAGGGCTACGCCGTCACTCGCCATGCCTACCTCGATTCCACACCTTCGGTGCTGCATCTCGGTAGAGGGCTGCGCCCTATGTAAATAGAAAAAAGAAAAGCAGTATTCTTGTGCAAGCACAAATACCGCTTTTCTTTTTTCTATTTACGCATGGCTTTAGCCTAACTAGTTCGTTATAACTTTTTCTGTATCTTTATCAAAGATGTGTAATTTTGAAAGATCCATAGCGAATTTCACTTCATCACCTGGTCTTGCTTCTGTACGTGAGTTAACTCTTGCTGTACAGTCAAAACCTTCTACATCGAAGTATAAGTAAACTTCTGCACCAAGTAATTCGTAAATTCTGATAGTTGTTGTGAATACACTATCTGGTGAATTTGCAATAAAGCTTTCTTCATCATGAATGTCTTCTGGTCTGATACCCATAACAACTGTCTTTCCAACATATCCGCCCTCTTCAAGAACTTTAGCCTGCTCTGCAGGAACTGTAATATATGTTCTTGCCTGACCGATATGAAGTTTAATATCTCCATCAACTTTTTCTACTTCAGCATCAATAAAGTTCATCTGTGGTGAACCCATGAATCCTGCTACGAATAAGTTAACTGGCTTATCATATAAGTTCTTAGGTGAATCAACCTGCTGTACAACACCATCTTTCATAACTACGATTCTTGTACCAAGTGTCATAGCCTCTGTCTGGTCATGTGTTACGTAGATGAT
>CANPET010000129.1 GCA_947573465.1 uncultured Eubacterium sp. | reverse complement strand
ATACCTTACCCCCAAGTAAAGTATAGAACCAATATTACAAGAAGATAGCAGAATCCGTGTCAGCATTAGCTGACACGGATTCTGCTTTTTAAAGGAGTTCCCTTTTGGGGGACACTCTATTTAATAAAGTTCCTTGCTTGGGAAAATATATTATTAGTCTTCTGGTGTACTCTGTTTCTTTTTAGTTTCCGGCACTTTTTTAGTTTGAACTGGTTTCTGAGTAGGCTTATCATTGCCGGATTGTGTTCTCTGTGTTATTGACTCCGTAGCAGACTTCGTTGTAACTCCATTGGAGTTTGCTTTGGTTGTAGTATTTTCTCCACTATTTTTGGTGTAACTATAATTGTTTGAGTAGTTACTGGAATGCCAGTTACATTTTCCAGGTTCGCTGCCTGATTTGTAATACTCCGTATGTGTTTTCGGGCAAACACCCTTGATTGCAACTTTTCCTGAAGAATCACAAATTTCTACAGGATGAACATTTTTACCACGTTTAAAATCTTTCTTTTTATAATTTTTTACTTCATCAATTCTGGACATGATTTTTGACCAGAGGCGTTCATGGAAAGCCTGATCACCGGAAAGTGATTTGTTTTCATCATATCCCGTCCAGATTGATGCTGTAAGATATGGAGTATATCCGGAAAACCATAAATCATATTCGCTGGATGTCGTACCTGTTTTGCCGGCAGCAGGCATGCCATCTGATAGTTTACAAGCAGTACCGGTACCGGATGTTACTACGCTCTCTAATGCTTCTGTCAGAAGTGCAGCAGTGGATTCCTTTAAAACAGTACGGGTCTGTGGTCTTGTTCGATCCAATATAACACGACCGTTGCTGTCAATTACTTGAGAGTAAAATGCCGGTTTGGTGTATGTTCCTAAATTCGCAATAGAAGCATAAGCGGCAGTCATCTCTAAGTTTGTAACACCATCTGTAATACCACCTAAAGCCAAAGCCTGCTGGATATCAGATGTAACAGAACCATCTTTTTCTACACGGTTGTCTACCAGTGTTGTAAAACCAAAATTGCACAAATAATCATAGCCCAATTGTGGGGTGATTTCTGTTAAAGTTTTTACTGCACAGATATTCATAGAATCAGCAATTGCCTTTTTTACAGTAACCGTTCCACGATATCCTTTATACCAGTTTTTCACCGGGCGGCCATTCGAGTAACTATAAGGTTCATCTACAATAGTGGTAGAAAGCGTATAACCCATAGTGTCAATCGCTGGTGCATATGCGGACAATACCTTAAAGGTTGACCCCGGCTGACGTGTAGAGTCTGTCGCACGATTTAGGGATAGACTAACATTTTTCTTTCCACGTCCTCCGACAATAGCTTTGACATATCCTGTGTTTTGATCCATTACTGTAAATGAAACCTGAGGTTGTGGATTATAGTAGAGTGTTTCGTATTGTGCATATCCCTTTTTCTTACTTAATCCTTTTTTATAATATTTTTTCTTTAAATGCTTTTTGTATTCTTCTACAGCAGCTTTTGCGGATTCTTTTGAAGAGTAAATCAACTGGTAACTACTGTCTCCTAAAACAGTTTTATGATACGTGCTGATATCACTTTCATCATAATTATCTACTGTGCCGTCAGGATTTTGTACTGACCATGCCCAGTTTATAGAATAATATATAGAGTAAGGATAATTAGAATCGTCTGAGGTCTCTTCATCACAAATCTGCTGAATCTTCGAATCCTGTGTTGAATAGATTTTCAGACCGCCACTGTATACAGCATTGTATGCCTGTGTATAAGTATACCCTTTGGTTTTCTGTAAATCTTCCATAACCTGATTGATTACTTCGTCTACGAAGTAGGAATAAATATTTTTATTATCCTTTTCTATTTTATTGTTTACTTTCTGAATTCTTGAGTAAACATCATCCTTTAATGCTTCTTTATATTCTTTTTTTGAAATATGTCCTGCGGCACGCATATTTTTCAAAACCTTCTTACGACGTTTCGCATTCTTCTTAGGATGCGTAATCGGGTTTAGTGCAGAAGGATTCTGTGTAATAGAAGCAATGACAGCAGATTCAGAAATTGTCAGTTTGCTGACATCTTTATTAAAATATCTTAGAGAAGCCGCCTGAACACCTAAGGTATTAGAACCTAAGTTGATTGTATTTAAATATGTTTCTAAAATAGTTTCTTTCGATGTGACTTTTTCAAGCTGTACTGCCAGATACTGTTCCTGTATTTTTCTTTTTACAGAAGCCATAAAAGTTTCATTTGTCCAGCTGGTAAATACGTTGTTTTTTAATACCTGTTGTGTCAGTGTACTGGCACCTTCAGATGCATGCATTGTAGTGACTGCAATAAAAGCAGCTCTGCCAATACCTTGTATATCGATTCCGTTATGTTCATAAAAGCGGGCATCTTCTGTGTCAATAAATGCCCAACGTAAATGCTCAGGAACCTGATCCAGAGAAACTTTGATTCTATTAGAACCAGTTGTAATTAATTTGGCAATTTCCTTATTTTTAGAGTCATAAACAGTAGTAGAATACGACGATGGTACAATGGAAACATCATCTATGGATGGTGCACTTTTTATAATTCCGTGGATAATACCAAGGACTAGAAATCCTGCTATAATAATAAATAGAATAAATATATATAAGAAAAATTTAAATGCTCCAACCAAAGATTTAGAGAGTACTTTTCGCTGTATTGATACTAAATCTTTTTGTTTATCAATGGTCTCTTTGTATCCGAAATTCATACAAAACCTCCTATTCCGTTCAATTATATCAAAACTCATAGATTAAATAAAGGGGAAATAAGGCGAAATCTGGATATACAGGAAAATGTATGGTAAGATAATAAATACTATGTTTAAAGTAATAATAGATAAAATTTTTTTAGTAATTAGGAAAAAGGAAATTTCATGGAAGAGTATTTTATTGTTGAAAAGGCAGGGCAGGGAGAAGTTATCGAAAAAAAATCTAGGTTTATAGCACACGTACTGCCCGTACAAAGCGAAGAAGAAGCTTTGATGCATATAGAAAGAATTAAAAAAGAATATTGGGATGCAAGACATAATTGTTTTGCTTTTATAATAGGAAGAAATAATGAAGTTCAAAGATTTAGTGATGATGGAGAGCCACAAGGGACAGCAGGAAAACCAATATTGGAAGTATTAATGAATGGAAATATTCATAATACTTTGATTGTAGTTACCAGATATTTTGGGGGAACGTTACTGGGAACCGGTGGTCTGGTTCGTGCCTATGGGCAGTCAGCGAAAGCAGGGGTAGAAAATGCACTTGTAATGCGTGTCTGCGAGGGCGTTTGTTTTGATTTGCAATGTGATTATAATAGTATTGGAAAGATTAAATATGTTATGGGACAGATGAAAATTGAGGCAGAGGAAGAATATGGTGCAGATGTGATTCTTCATATTAACATGAAGAAAAAGGATTTTGAGAATTTTCAAAGTCAGGTGGTGGATGTTACCAGTGGAAAAGCTGTCTGGGGAGAAATAGAAAATGTCGCCTATAAGGAAAACATTGAAAAATAAAAAGAATGTGGTAGAATAGGTAAGGCACTTTAGCCAGATAAGGAAGGGATAAACGATGATAAGAGAAGATGTTAGAAATATAGCCATTATTGCCCATGTAGACCATGGTAAAACGACTTTGGTTGACGAGTTGTTAAAGCAGAGTGGTGTTTTTAGAGAAAATCAGGAAGTAGCGGAAAGAGTTATGGATTCTAATGATTTGGAAAGAGAGAGAGGAATCACAATTCTTTCTAAAAATACAGCCGTAACATACAAAGATACAAAAATTAATATTATAGATACACCGGGACATGCAGATTTTGGTGGAGAAGTTGAGCGTGTATTGAAAATGGTAAATGGTGTTGTTCTCGTGGTAGACGCTTTTGAGGGAGCAATGCCACAGACAAGATTTGTGTTGAAAAAAGCATTGGAACTCAGCCTCCCTGTTATTGTTTGTATTAATAAAATAGACAGACCAGAGGCAAGACCGGAAGAGGTTATTGATGAAGTATTAGAATTATTTATTGAACTTGATGCAAATGAAGAACAGTTAGATTGTCCGTTTGTATTTGCGTCAGCAAAGCAGGGATTTGCAAAATTGGATATGAATGATGCAGAAGAGGATATGAAACCTTTATTTGAAACAATCATTGATTATATTCCTGCACCGGAAGGTGATGCAGAGGCTGATACACAGGTACTTATCAGTACAATCGACTACAATGAGTATGTAGGTCGTATCGGTGTTGGTAAGGTAGACAATGGAACAATCAAGGTAAATCAGGATGTAACATTGGTAAACTACCATGACCCTGAAAATGCAAAGCGTGTAAAGATTAGTAAGTTGTATGAATTTGAAGGTTTAAACAAAGTGGAGGTTCAGGAAGCAACAGTAGGTGCAATTGTGGCAATTTCCGGTATTGCGGATATTAGTATTGGAGATACTATCTGTTCTTTGGAAAATCCAAAACCGATTCCATTCCAGAAGATTTCTGATCCTACAATCTCCATGCAGTTTATGGTAAATGACAGTCCATTGGCAGGTCAGGAAGGAAAGTATGTAACATCACGTCATATTCGTGACAGACTGATGAGAGAGTTAAATACAGATGTTTCTTTAAGAGTTGAAGAGACAGAAGATATGAATTCCTTTAAAGTATCCGGACGAGGAGAACTGCACTTATCTGTTTTAATTGAAAATATGAGACGTGAAGGATACGAATTTGCTGTCAGCAAGGCAGAAGTTATTTATAAACAAGATGAACGTGGCAAGAAGTTAGAGCCTATGGAACTTTGTTATATTGATGTTCCAGATGAATTCTCCGGTGCCATTATTGAAAAGTTAAGTAACCGAAAAGGTGAATTGCAGGGAATGGCTCCAACTGGTGACGGTTATACACGTTTGGAATTTAGAATTCCATCCCGAGGTCTGATTGGATATCGAGGACAGTTTATGACAGATACGAAGGGAAATGGAGTTATCAATACAGTATTTGATGAATATGATACATTCCGTGGAGAAATCCAGTATAGAAAACAGGGTTCGTTGATTGCTTTTGAAGCAGGAGAAGCGATTACCTATGGATTATTTAATGCACAGGAGCGTGGTACTTTATTTATCGGACCGGGTGAGAAGGTTTATTCCGGTATGATTGTTGGACAGACAGGAAGAGCAGAGGATATCGAAGTAAATGTTTGTAAAACAAAACATTTATCAAATACAAGAACATCCAGCTCTGATGAAGCATTACGTTTAGTTCCAAAGAAAGTGTTAAGTCTTGAGCAGGCATTGGAATTTATAGATACTGACGAACTTCTCGAGATAACACCAGAGAATTTGAGAATTCGTAAGAAGATACTTGACCCGACACTTCGAAAGAGAGCAAATATCAGAAAACAGAATCAATAGAATTTCAGTTTATCGCACGCAAGAGAAAAGCAAGCGACTGCGTAAGCAGGCATTTGCTTTTCTTGGTGCGATACCGACAAAATCATAAGTGCAAAGCACGACAGACGTGTTAACGGCTGGATTTTGGAGGTGTAGGGAAGTGACTTTCCTGCTGAAATAATGCAGATAGCGAATATCTTCACCTCGATTCTTGAACATTTATAGAAAATAAAAATAATACTG
>CANPET010000128.1 GCA_947573465.1 uncultured Eubacterium sp. | reverse complement strand
AGTATGAAGAGGCAGGACTGATATACTGATTAGCATATGGAGATACACCAATTACTGCTGAAGATATGGTGGTAGATAGTGATAATACATACGTTAAGACATATGCAGCAACAGAATCAGGAAAAATAAGTGCAAAATTAGGGGTATCAGATACCGCACAGTACTATGCAAGAACAATGAATGTTAGTGGACTGAATAAAACAGGATATACAGTGTCTTATATGGTAAGAGCCTATGCAAAGACTGGTGATGGAAATATTGTATATAGTGATGCATATTCATATAGTATTCATGATGTAGCATCAGCGTTGTATGATAATGATCTTATGAGTACGGCTAGCGGTCACAATGCAATCTATACCAAGATTTTAACAAAGGTAAATCCTGATTATAAGGAAGTAGATTATAATTGGTCTAATACAATAGCAAAATAATCAAGTAAATGGGGTTATATAAATATTCTTTCTTTTAGAGGGCGGTCTTAGGGCCGCCTGAAAAAAGAACAGATGCTTGTTATTTGAATCAGTTAATGATAAAATAATAACTACAATTGTTTTTGTTGAAAAAGGAATTAATAAGGGATGAATAATATAATGAAGAAAGTATTTTATAAGATAACAATTATAATAATGATGATTGTGCTAGCAGTGGGAACAGCAAATGTTTCATCATTGCATGATGTAAAAGCAGATGGCTTTGATGGAGATATAATGGATAATCCATTTGCTGATTTATTTGTGGATGATGACCCGGGAGATGCTGTGATAGATAATCCGGTTCAGATATCATCTGTTAAAGTTACGAAGATCAGATTAAAAAAATTATTAAAAACCTCTATAAAATCAGCAACAAGGAAAAATAAAAAAAGCAGAAAAGCAAAAGTTATTTTGAAAAAAATAACAAAAGTGAAGGGTGTCAGATATCAAATTAAATATGCACAAAATAAGAAATTTAAAAAAGCAAAAGTTAAAACGTTTAAAAATAACAGATTTACATTAAAAAACTTAAAGATAAAAAGGAAATATTACATAAAAGCAAGGGCATATGTGAAAGGCAGCAATGGTAAAAAGGTTTATGGAAAATGGACAAAGCGTAAGGTCATAAAGTAACATTATGAGAAAGTATGACACATCAGAATTGAAATAAATTTAAAATGATATTTAACCAAGTACAGTATGTACTTGGTTTTTTATTCTATAGAATCTTTAAAAAAGAGATTTTAAGTAAACTTTAATTTTATCTTATTATGAGACTTTTGTAAAGGAAAAAAATGCAATAAAAATGTTTTGACCCTATAATACGGGGAATTTGGGACATAGACACGAAAAAATAAAAATGATTCAATCCCTTGAAAAATAGGGGGGTTAGATATAAAATAATTTTAAATTCTTTATAAAATAGTTTGAAATATGATATAGCAAAAAAGAAAAGTATTACTATTGAAAGCATATTGGAAACCATTTTTGTGTCTAAACAAATAAGCGGGACTGAAAAAAAGGCAATGGAGTATTAGAAAAAAGAAAGGAAGGAAGAACATGAAAGGAACTATGAGACGAGCAGTGTCAGTTGTTGTTGCATTGGCGATGGTTATTACTAGTTTAAGTTATACGCCAAAGACAGTCGAAGCTGCAGAAGATTATTCGGGATTGCGTTTCACTGAAGTTACTGGTATGAATGGCACGTATGCGTGGCATTTGAAAGAGAACAGCATAGAGGGTTTTGGTGGAACACCGGAATTTTATGAGCAGAATTATATGAAACTAGTATATTCTGCCAATAATACAATGGAGAACACCAAAATTACAATAGATGGTGTACCAAAGACAGTCAGTGATGAGGAGGTGTTTGAACAGTCAAATGGAATGACAACCTTTTTGGTGTCAGCTTTGTCGGATAATGCTTATCACGAGTTGGTAGTTACAGCTACTACAGGAAAGGCTGTTATTATATTAAAGAAAGGAACTCCTAGTGGTGGTAGCGAATCTGATACCACATCAGAAACAACAACTGCCAGTCATGCAGGTGGAGATTATTCAGGTCTTAATTTTGAGACAATTGAAAATATTACAAATCCCAATAATGGCATTGAGCATGCTGTTGCATGGATTAAACCGGCAACAGGAGTAAGCTTCAGCCAAAGGAGATATGGAACTGTTGCTGCTGGTAACAGAGTGTTTTTAGAGTTTGGTTATGCGCCGCCTTATAAAAATGTTAAAGTAAATGGAGTTGCAGTTCCAACAGATAACGATCACAGTGACGGTGGTGCATGGCTGGGATTCTTTGACAGTGATTTAACGGACAACGCATATAATGTCGTTACAGGTACAAATGGTAATGGTCAGGAATTTAGTTTTGTTATTCGAAAAGGAAAACCGGGTGAGCAACAGACCAGTGGTGGAGAAGTTACGGAACTAACAGCAGTTACGAATGCTTTTGTATATGATTTCACAGAAGCAAATGAGGGATATAGAGTATACTTTAAAGATGCTAATGTACTGCCGGAGGGAAGTACTAAAAAGTATATTGTAAGTATTGGAGATAAGACTGTTGAGGTTTCTGCCTCAGGTGATAAAGTTGACCTAGAAGCACTTGGATTAACAGACGGAACAAAATATGACGTAAAGGTAAAAGGTGTTTATACAGACAGTGAGGGAACTGAAACTGCTTTACCTGACTCAGAAGTAACACAGTTTACATATAAGGCAAGTGCAGTAAATGCCTATGATGATGGAATTGCACAGATTTTTATTAATACATCGAGAACTACATCAGGAAGTAAAGTTACAAAAGATGTAGATATATATAAGGATGAGTCAAAGATTAAATTTGACGCAGCCATCACTGTAAAAGGTGCAGATGGAACAGTTGCAGCTTGGGATTATGGTACAGCGAATGTACGTGGAAATTCTACAAAGTCAGCACAGAAGAAAGCATATAATATTAAGTTTAATGCAGCATATGATTTGTTTGGCATGGGTTCAGCGAAAAAGTGGAGCCTTCTTGCAAACTGTTTTGATAAAACTTTAATGAGAAATCAGGTTGCTTTTGATTTCTATAATAAGTTAGAAGCACAGCATGCCAGCGGCAATGCATTTAGTAGTAAATGTAAGCCGGCAGATTTATATGTAGATGGCAACTATTTAGGATCTTATTTATTAATTGAATCTGTAGAAGAAGGCGTTAATCGTGTAAACATTGATGCAGGAAATGCTAATAATGACGACATTCTTCTTGAAATTGATAATACTGCCAGAGATGAGAGTACAGACCCTCACTTAAAAGGCAGAACAAGCAAGTATGACATGTACTTTGCTGTAAACGAACCAGAAGATATTGCAACAGACCCACAGTATGATGGAAAGAGAGACAGAACTCTTGCATACCTGGAAGAGTTTGAGACTGCTTTGCAGGCAAAAGACTTTACACAAATATCTAATTTGATTGATTTGGAATCTTTTGTAGATTTTTATATTGTATCTGAATTATTCAAGACGAAAGATATTGGTTTTAGTTCTACAAGATACTACATTCAGTCACAGACAGATGCAGAAGGTAATGTTACAGCTAAAAAATTATATGCAGGACCACTTTGGGATTTGGATTTATCCAGCGGAAATGCTCTTAATAATGAGAAATTTGATGACCTTTATGCACAGAAAGAGAATAAATGGTTTGGTGCGTTAATGGCAGTACCTGAATTTGCAGAGTTAGTAAAGACAAGATGGGAGAAATTATTACCAACGATCAAAGATCTTTATGCTGCAGAAGGTGCTGTTACCAGAACATATAATGAACTGAAAAAATCGGCAGATAATAACTATTCTAAGGCTTATAATGTATTTTCATCAGCAGAAAACGGATATAATAATGGCTGGGTAATTAATGCTGTATATGGTGCATCACAGGTTTTAGGAGAAAATGTATATGGTTCAATGATTACTCATGATACATATGAAGAGTATGTTGATGATCTTAGAACATGGTTGAGCAATAGAAGCACATATCTTACACAGGCATTTGGTGCCAGAGATGAAGAGGAAGTATTAGAAAACTTAGAAGAACAGGCAAAGAGTCCTGTTTACAATTTAGCTTATCAGAAAACAGTAACAACAACAGGTGGATTTAATGAAGGCGGAGATGAAGGACTTGCCAGAATTACAGATGGTAATTTCGACACAAGAGTTAATGTTACAGATGGTACTGGAGGAAACGGTAGTGGAGGTGCTACAAGTTTTACGATTGATTTAGGAACATATTATCCGGCGAATTCCATTGATAAGATTATTATCAGATATGAGGATAATAGAGACGTTGTCAGTGTTGCAGGACATAGTTACAGCATACAGTATTCCGTACATGGAAACTTTTATCGTGATGCTGTACCGGAAAAGACGGTTGCTTCTTTAGATGCTGCAACTCCTCAGACAGTGGATAATGTTTCATTTATGGAAGGTAATGTAAGATATATTCGTGTGAATTATCCGGCTACAGGCACTTACGGTATGCAGATTCGTGAAGTGGTTGTACTGGATTCAGATAAGAATGCTGTAGAAACAACACCAATCACGCTGGAACATCCGAACTTTACAGCAGAAGCAGACGGATATAATAAGATTAAAGTAACTATCGATAGTGTAGAAACACAGAGTGATTATGAATATTATGTTTTAATCGATGGACAGACAATGGATAGAGTTTCAGCAGGAACACATGTGTTTGAAAATATTG
The DNA here is from genome assembly GCA_947573465.1 of uncultured Eubacterium sp. Taxonomy (GTDB): domain Bacteria; phylum Bacillota; class Clostridia; order Lachnospirales; family Lachnospiraceae; genus Eubacterium_G. The sequence goes on along the minus strand of CANPET010000128.1, from coordinate 930 downwards.
ATGGAGGAAAACATAAAGTTGATGTAATTTCTTACAGAAAGGGTGCAACATCAAATCAGAATGAAACAAAAGAGCAGGAAGTAACTGTAACATCTTTCATGGAATATACACCAGGCACAAAAGATAGTGCACTTGAGGTACAGAAAGAGATTAACGGTGTATTAAATTATGATTACACAGATTATGATGGCGTAACAGCCAGTGCATCAAGTAATAAGGGAGCTGTTAATAATGCGTTTGATAATAGTACAGGAACAGGATGGCAGGCTGATAAGCAAGCTGTTGATCCTACCCCATATATTGTGATTAATTTGGGCGCTGTGCGCAATATTAATCAGATAGAGGCAATCTGGGAGGCAGGTACTGCAAGTGCAAAAGACTATACTGTTGAAATCTCAGCAGATGGAACGAATTACGAGCAGGTAGCTCAAATAAAAGATGCATCTAATGTAGGATGGAGATATGACACAATTCATTTTGCAGAAGAAGTTACCGGACAGTATGTAAAAATAAGTGCTACTGCATGTAATGATGCAGAGTGGGGAGTACACCTCAGAGAAATCGCAGTTTATGGACCGAACAAAGCAGATGAAGAAGTTACAACTTCGTCAAAGATTAAGCCGGTAGTTGATCCGGCAGACGCTGTATGGAAAGAAGTACCAAACTCTGATGGAGAGTATTTGTATTATATTCCAACAGAAAATGCAAGTAACTTTGGAACAATACAGGTAGAAACAGATGGAAAAGGTAAGCATATCTATATTGCTGCAGGTGGTGTTGCGGCTCCATATAGTGCAGTAAAGATTAATGGTGTAGATATGCCGATACCGGAAGGGGCTTTTGCAAGGATATACGCAAGTGACTTGCCGGCAGATGGTGCATACAACTTATATATCACCAAGGACCAGTCTTGCCTTAGATAGGGGTCCT
>CANPET010000127.1 GCA_947573465.1 uncultured Eubacterium sp. | reverse complement strand
TCCTGTATCTCCCACAGTTAAAACTATCTGTTCTGATGCTAAATTTAATTTCCATGTGAGAAGATAATCTTTTGTTTTTACTTTGTCACTGGAAACCTGTACCAGTATCTTATCACCCTGTTTTATGGAAAACGGAATATTCGATAACGACAGAAAACCTTTCTTATCCTTGTCGAACTCTACAAAAGCAGCATTAATATTTTTTACGACATCTTTTACATAGCCACAATAGATATTTCCTACCAACGTTTCTGATTCAAAATCATGAATTCTGCATAAGATATCATCTTTAAACTGAAATCCTAGTATTTTATTCCTTACCTTTGATATGACCAAAATATTACTCAATGTTTCCTCCAATTTCATCCAGAGAAACAAGTTTACCCTCTTTCAAACAATACATATCCAGTCGCTCATATTGTACAAACTCTGGAAGAGATATTCCTGCAAACCCTGATAAAGCCTGCATTACCAAATCCGGTTTTAAATTTGCTGCACTCCCCTGCGCTACTTTCATAAATATTCCTTCATCCTCATACCGCAGTTCATAGATCATCGGTTTAATATCTACAATTTTTTCACTGCGTTTTGTTTTCTTTAATATCTCAATGGAATACTGATTATAAAAATTCTCTACAATCTCTTTCGTTAACCCTTCAAAATATACGAAATAATCTGCTCCAGCTACAATGGACATAGCATTTTTTGCTCCGTCAGGCAATTGTTTATAACTTAATATTTCTACCCCTTCTACATTTTGCCTATTAATTTTTTCCAACATCACTTCACTAGGCTCTGTGCTGTGAACCTCAATATCAAAATATTCTCCTCTGCTTGTAATACCAACACTGAGTGGAGCTGCAAATGACATTTTCTGATGTGGTGAAAAACCTTCTGAATAGGCAATATCCACATCTGCTCTTCGCATTACTTTTTGAAAATATCTCACCATATCAAGATGACCGATAAACTTCATCCTCCCCTGTTTGGCAAATCTAATTCTTATCTTCAAAGCACACACCTCCTCCAAAACTAGCTGCTCCACAACCGGAGCACTGCATTCTGCAGTTTGGTGTTACCTTTTCCTCTTTGGCATTATGCCATTCACGCAATAAAAAGTTTTTGGTTACACCTGTATCGATAAAATCCCACGGGAAGATTTCATCATCCTTTCTTTCTCTGGTGATATAAAAGTCTAAATCTACTCCCGTTTCCTCTATGGCTTCTTTCCAGATATTTTTATCATGGCATTCCGACCATGAATCATAAATACCACCTTTTTCATAAACACGTAAAATTGTTTTCGATAACCTGCGGTCACCTCTTGCAAGAAGCCCTTCTAATACACTGATATCTGACTCATGCCAGTTATATTTAATACTTTTTCTGTTTAATAAAGTTTTTAACTTGTCATTGACTCTGTGTGCCTTGTCTAAAAACTGTTCTGCAGTACACATGGTTGCCCACTGAAATGGTGTAAAAGGTTTTGGTACAAAGAATGATGTGCTGGCCGTAATCTGACATTTACCATGCCTTTCTTCCTTTGGCACTGTTTCATAATAGAGTTCGGCAATTTTTTCGCACAAATCCATAATACCGTCAACATCCTCGTTTGTTTCCGTTGGCTGACCTAACATAAAATAAAGTTTTACCTTATTCCAGCCTCCCACAAATGCCTGCTTCGCACCATTTAATATATCTTCCTCTGTTAATCCTTTATTTATTACGTTACGCATCCGCTGGGTACCTGCCTCCGGTGCAAACGTAATCGAACTCTTTTTCACATCCTGAACCTTGCTCATAACATCTAAAGAAAAGGCATCAATTCTCAAGGACGGCAAAGATATATTAATGTTCTTCTTTTTACATTCTTCAATCAGAAAATCTATGAGTTCCTGTAACTTACTGTAATCGCTGGTACTTAAAGAACTGAGCGAAATCTCATCCTGCCCCGTACTTTCTAACTGGGTAAGTGCAATTCTTTTTAATGTTTCAAGACTTTTCTCCCTAAGCGGTTTATATACAGAACCTGCCTGACAGAATCGGCACTCTCTGATACATCCACGCTGAATCTCCAATACACATCTGTCCTGAACAATCTTTGTAAAAGGAACTAAAGGCTTGTCCGGATAAGACACATTATCAAAATCTAACACAATGTCTTTTTTTACTGTTTCTTTTGCATGGGGATTATTGGGGCTCATTTCTTTTATTGTGCCATCTTCATTGTAAAAAACATCATAAAACATCGGCACATACATACACGGAATGGTTGCCGCCTTTTCAAGGAAATCCATTCTGGAGCCACCATTCTTCTTATTTTCTTTATATAAATCTATCAAATGATAATATTCAGTCTCACCTTCACCCATATAAAAAATATCAAAAAAATCTGCAATCGGTTCCGGGTTATATGCACAGGGACCGCCACCGATGACAATCGGATCCTCCTCTGTTCTCTCTTTTGACATCAAAGGAATACCACCCAAATCCAACACCTGAAGAATATTGGTATAACACATTTCATACTGAAGTGTAATTCCCAGAAAATCAAAATTCTTCACCGGTTCCTGAGATTCTATCGCAAACAGCGGAATATTCTTCTCCCGCATAATTTTGTCTAAATCAATCCACGGAGAATATACTCTTTCACAGTAAATATCCTCTCTCTTATTTAATAAATCATATATAATCTGTATTCCCAAATGTGACATTCCAATATCATATACATCCGGAAAGCACATGGCAAAACGTACATCCACTTCCTTTGGATCTTTTACTACCATGTTTACTTCACCGCCAATATATCTGGCAGGCTTCTCTATCTTCATTAATATTTCATCTGAAAGTGCTAATTCTCGCATAAATTCTATTTCTCCATCAAATTATCAATTAGTGGGGGCAAATCTCTAATATCATTAATTTTTATTCTGTTACCAGACACAGTTCCAAATCCATACGCTGCATGAATAAAAGGAACTTCCGCTTTATCTGCGGCATTCATATCCCCTAAAGTATCTCCTATATAAAAAGCCTTGTCCAAATGATTTCTTTCCATAACAAGCTTTATATTGTCTGCTTTAAGTTTTCCGGTTCTCCCTGCTTCCTCGTAATCAGGGATATATTTTTTGAAATCAAAGTATTTTAAAAAGCATTTGACATAATCTAACTGACAATTACTTACAATATAAACCTGATATTTTTCATTTAATTTTAAAAATACCTCTTCCACGCCATCATATAACTCTCCACCATGCTCCTCAAGATAAGATTTTTCGTATTCCAGACATTCCTTGAGTAAAGCATATCTTTCCGTTGTCTCTATCATTGAAAAAATAGAATCTGCAATATCTTTCATTGTTTTTCCACACTCTTTTGCAATTTCTTCTTTTGTAAGAATTAAATTATATCCTCTTTTTTTTAGTATATTATTCCATGACTTTGCAATGTTTTCTGTAGCATCCCACAAAGTGCCATCCAAATCAAATATAATTCCTGTCCTCATTTTTTATTCCTTTTATAGTTTTTATATCTTTATTGTGTTATAATGTGGCTTAGTAAGCATAATTCATACTTATAATAATACTATATATACATTTTTTTTACAATCAATCATAAAATATATTTTGTGATGAATTGAATTGTCGTTGAATATTTTTATCAGATGGAGAGGAATATGTTTAAATACGAAACACATTTACATACCGTTTACGGAAGTGCCTGTGCTTCTATTTCAGGCAGAGGTCAGGCAATTGAATATCATAGGGCAGGTTATTCCGGAATATTTATTACAGACCATTTCTTTCGGGGAAACACATGTATTCCAAAAGCACTTCCCTGGGATGAACGTATTCATATGTTTTGCAGAGGATACGAACAGGCAAAAGAAACAGGCGATGAGATCGGACTTCAGGTATTTTTTGGTTGGGAGGAAACTTTTGACGGACAGGATTTCCTCATATACGGCTTAGATAAAGACTGGATGTTACAACATCCGGAAATGGAACATTGGACAATTAATGAACAGTTTGAAGCTGTTGACAATGCCGGTGGTTTAGTAGTACATGCCCACCCGTTTCGGGACAGACCGTATATTCCGAAAATCAGATTGTTTCCCAAACAGGTTCATGCCGTAGAAGTCTATAACGCAGGAAATTATGATGAAGAAAACAAACAGGCTTATATGTATGCCAAAAAATATAATTTACCAATGACCGCAGGTGCTGACAGCCACCATCATGATATTATCTGCTCCGGCATTGCTGTGGAAAATAAATTTAATAGTATTTATGACTATGTTGAATTAATAAAAAATAATATGGATAAACAATTAATATATTGTGATTAAATATTTTTATATCAAAGAAGGCAGAACCACATATATGTAGTTCTGCCTATCTTTATAATACCCTATATGGCTAATACTGGCGAATAATTTTTCCATGATCCATCTCGTACACCTTATCACAAAGAATATCAATATCTTCATGATTATGGCTTGCCACCAGTATCGTTTTTCCCTGTTCCTTTAATTCAAGAAAGAATTTTCTCATGTCTTGAACACCCTGATTATCTAACCCGTTCATAGGTTCGTCCAAAATAATAATGTCTTGATTTTCCATTGTAGCTTGTGCGATTGCAAGTCTTTGCCTCATACCCATGGAATATTTTCCAACTTTTTTTCTGCTGTTCGGATCTAATCCCACATTTTCCATAACTCTTTGAAGATATTTTTTATCCAATTTATGATTAATCATATATAAATATTCAAGATTCTTAATTCCACTTTTGTTTTTTAAAAAACCTGGTTCTTCAATAATTACTCCTGTATTTTTAATCATACTAATATCCTTGCCGATAATTTTTCCATCTACAGTTATGGTCCCCTCATTTAATTTTACAAAGCCACAAATGCTCTTAAACAGCACTGTTTTCCCTGATCCATTTCTCCCTACAATACCACATATTTCTCCTTTTTTACACTGAAGACTAACATGATCAAGAACCGTATATTTATTAAATCTTTTCGTAGCATTCTCTATATCAATTACTACTTCCGCCATTTCTTTATCCACCTTTCCACTAATCCTCATAACTAAAATTAAAATTCATATGATGAATCCGTATCATATCAATAACTATCATAACTGCAATTACAATGAGTAACGCCATAATACACCATGCCATCGTTGGAGTTCCATTTGGATATTCAAAGCCATTAAATTTTCTCCCAAATATACTCAAATTAAGCCATGAGAATGGAGACACATAGATCAAGTACATATCCAACATTCTTGTGTTATATTCTGTTATTATCATAATTTCAAAAAACATTCCTGCACATATTGCAATTAATCTATTGATACATAAGCTGATGGTAAATAAAAAGATACCCATAAAGCATACTAGAAGACTGACATAGAAAAAAATAGCAATCATGCTTTCCCATGGAGCATATTTCTGCAAAATATCACCAGAACATATTACCGTATTATACTCCTGCCACTTATCAGTAACCGATAAAGTCATTGACACTTCATTCCACTCATTAGAGAAATCACCATTCAGCAAAAACGGAATAATGCTTGTAACAATAACCATTGCCATAAATACAAATGACATTACCACAATATGTATCAATTGTTTTCCAATCCACCTTGTCTTTCCCTCTCTAATAATACAATACATCTCAGAATGTTTTAAAAAAGGTAC
>CANPET010000126.1 GCA_947573465.1 uncultured Eubacterium sp. | reverse complement strand
CGAATATACAGCTAGTCTTCTTGAATTTAATGGTCCTACATTGAACAGTATGGATTCTGTATCAGATAGAGATTATGTCATTGAACTTTTAAGTGCATTATCTACCATCATGATGCATCTTAGCCGTTTCTGTGAAGAGATTTGTATTTGGAACTCAAACGAATATCGTTTTGTAAATATAGATGATTCTTATAGCACTGGTTCCAGTATTATGCCGCAAAAGAAAAACCCTGATATTGCAGAGTTAATTCGTGGAAAGACCGGACGTGTATATGGCGCGCTCATTTCTATCCTTACTACAATGAAGGGGATTCCTCTTGCATATAATAAAGACATGCAGGAAGACAAAGAACTGACATTTGATGCGATTGATACTGCCAAGGGATGTATTGTTTTATTTACCGGTATGATTGATACTATGACATTCAATAAAGATATTATGGAAGCAAGTACAAAACATGGTTTCACTAATGCTACTGATGCTGCTGACTATCTTGTAAACCACGGTGTACCTTTCAGAGATGCCCATGGAATTGTCGGACAGTTGGTTCTCTTCTGTGAAGAAAAAGGAATTGCTCTTGATGATATGACATTGGAAGAATATAAGGCAATCAGCCCTGTATTTGAAGAAGATATCTACGAAGCAATCAGTTTGGAAACATGTGTGAACAAACGTATGACGATTGGTGCTCCTGGTCCTGATGCTATGAAACAGGTAATTGAAATATATAAAGAATACTTGAAATAACAGTTCAGCCATGCGATATAAAACATAAAGGATAAAAAATATGCTTGCAGCTTTTTTATCCTTTATATTTTTTATCATATGGTTAGCCTAATCAGCGTAAATATCCCTTATACAATTTTTGAAACTTACAGTCTGATGCTTTTGCGAAATTGATTGGAGAACATACTTTATCCTTTAAATCCACATCATCTATCGTTGACACCCAAAGCAAATATTCTCCCAATGGTAACTTATCTTTCACTTTATAATGCAAGCCGTCCCTAACAAGTAATCCCGACTCTGCAATTTTTTTTGCATTAAAATATAATCTGGCTCCTGGAACATATTCTGAATCTATATTCATAACAATTTTATTATGATTTTTAGAATTAACTACGATTTCCCCTGAAACACCACCATCCGAAAACATAATATAATCTCTATATTCCTCATGATCCCCCAATGCATCACCAATAGGATTATTCTCATTTATTTCGTTATTTTTTTCAATAAATTCCATGATTTGAGCACTCCTGTCCTTTTTATATTTTCATAATTATCTTTTGGTGTACTGTGAACTAATACAGAATTTTCATATTCACGCAAATAGCAATCCATATATGAATGTCCTTTATATGTTTGCTCAATACATTGATATTCATCAGAATCTATATTTATAATAATGTGTTTATGATAATTTAATTCATATCCAATAAAATCCATTAATCTCCATTGCCAACCCAGACTATTTCGACTTAAATATGTTTGAAATAAACCATGCTCTGTTTTATCAAACATTTGATATTCATTTTCGTCATTTACTTCAATGTAGACCCAATTTTTATCATATACTTGATTTGTAAACGGATTTATTTCTTGAATACAAAATTCAGGCGGAACAATGTGAATATTCATATTGTTTATTTCCTTCATCATATCTTTCGAACCTCATGACTATACTTATCAATTATCTATTCAACTGTCTGACTTGACACTCTTAATACCTCTCCTAATAGTTCCTGAGTTACTCCTTGTCATACACATTCCAGACTTAGATAATATCTCCACTAATATTCCTGTACTTTCTTAATATATACAATGCTTTCTCTATATCTTTATCACTCGGATTCACAATTTCTGCCCGATTAGACAATCCACAAATTCGCCGTGGCTCATCTCCAAAATACACTCGTCGATTACTTTGGCATTTACACAATCTTTCAGGAAACTGATTCCTAAACCACTGAAAAAGTTCTGAATCTTCTTCCTGCAAGCTTTTGGAAAACTCGGTAATATTCTCAGCACGATTAAAATAAATACACAACATAAAGTATTCATTGTCGGCATAGAATCCACAAATATTTTTGCTCTTATAGGAATACTCTACCTTCCATTTAAAATCCGATACAATCCCTCTTAGTGGTCTTATCTTTGCTTTTATTTTCATGCCCAATAACTGTTCTTCCAGTTTCTTTACAGCATCTACGCTCCTCACTGGTAATGTTTTGCATATATCATCTACCGTTGGAATTGGTATATATGCATTCTTATAATCCATACGAAGAAAATTCATCCACTTATATTTACTATCAGGTGCTTCGCACAAATACAACACACCTTCCATCAAACGCTTATATGTTTTATGTACTATCTGAACTGCTTCTTTATTTTCATAAACTTGTATCCCTAATCTTGATAACACCTCGTATCGTTCGACATTGTATTTTGATTCATGGATACGATTCATTTGTTCCAACACACTCGCATATTCCTCTTTAGAAATAACCAACGCTCCTGACTGCTCGTCAATCCCTTTACATTTCATACCTGCATTATAAAAATACAATGCATAAAACTGTATCGCCTGTTGAAATGTATTTCTCAGTGTACTTTCCCTAGAATCACTGACATGCTCTTTCTCTTTTTTCTTTTCTATATCTTTTTGTTTTCGCTTAGCAATATACTCTTCGTATGGTATAGGGAAAACTAAATAATCTTCCGGTTTCTCGTACATCCCTTGATAAATTGAAACCATAAATTCATAAAACTGAACTTGTCCATCTTTTCTTTGTTCATCTGATGCTTCAAAAGGTGCAATCATGCTTAAACAGTGTTTAATTGAACGTTGTACATGTGTATCCATACATCCTCCTCTTAAAAATTTTTAATCATCTAAAAATAGGTAATATTTCCCACTTCCTTCAACTGCTCTATTCGTTCACACAATGTAAGACCTGTACTCATCAAGTCATCTACGATTACAAATTTATCGCTATCTTTTAATGTATAACCACAAATAATGCGTCCCCTGCTATCCAGCGCTTTTCTGTCAAAACAATAATCCACAAGTTTCGGTAATATTTTTAAAACTGAAAGTTGTATTCTGTCGTTATCCTAACTGTATCTTTCCCTCTACAATATCTGAAATGACCTCAACTAAAAACTCATGCTCTCTTTCCAATACTCTAGCTGCTAATATTTCAGCAGTATCATTATTCAACACAGGTACTATTGTCTGTGCCACAATTTCTCCACTATCATATTCGGCATTTACCCGGTGAATCGTAACACCAGACTCTCTTTCTTTTGCTTCAATTACTGCATTATGTACATTCATCCCATACATTCCCTTACCACCAAACTTAGGCAATAAAGCGGGGTGAATATTAAAAATTCTATTATGATATCTATCTAAAATAGACACGTGAAGCATTCGCATATAACCTGCTAAAAAGATCATATCAATACTATATTTTTCCAAAGCTTTTAATATTTCTTCTGCCAAAACCTCTTCTGTTCCTAATTGTTTAACACTCAAATAATAATGTGAAATTTTTTCTCTTTCTGCCCTCTTTAATGCCATTGAATTCGCATTGTTACTAATTACAACTGCAACCTTTGCATCAATCTGTCCCCCCTTACAACCATCAATAATAGCCTGCAAATCACTACCACCATGAGAAGCAAATACAGCGATATTCATAATTTAATCCTCTTTTCTCAATATTTTTAATAAAAAACTTATACAGCACATGTTCGTTATCAATCTCTGTACTGTATAAGTTCATTTAACATACAAATAGCTTTCATCATTTCTTCATTTCTATTTGGAATACTTTCTATACACATCTTTTGCTTTCATCTCTGTCAGGGAAAAATATACCATGAGTTTTTCTATTATTTCTGTTTCTTCTTTTTCCTCTTTTATACTATCAATAATTATCGCTCTAATTCCACGCTCTAAGCCTTTCTCTAAACCATGCTCATATGCCTCTTCCTTCTGAACCTGCATATCCATCTCATAATCATATTCTGCACACAAAAAGTTCACAACCTCACTTCCCTTCCTTGACAGATATTCTTCCAGTATGTGATTTTGAATACAGTATGTAATAGCGCTCTTCATATAATCATCTGCTCCTGTATTTTTGCACTCCCTTACCTTTTCCACAAATCTGGAATATTCATTCAATACCTTACATTTTTCAAGCAGTTCACTCCCTGCTTTCGTATTAATATTAATCACCTTTACTATTAACTCTAATGATACATTATCGTCATCTTCACTGTCAAGATAGGCATCAGAAAGTTTTTGCGTAAATTCTACTTTCTCATCAGATTGCCCGTTATAAAAGACAAAGAATTCTGGTCGTGGTATTTTGTATATTTCTTTTTTATATCTTTCCCTAACAGGTACTATTTTTTCATATGTTCTTGCTACATATAATAAATCCCTCAAAGGCATGTTTCCATTAATCGTACTCTGATGCTCACAGAACACAATTACCCTATTATTCATACCGAAAGATACATCATTCTTTAATCTCATATACACTACATCATCTACTCGGATTTTTTCTATCATTACATCTTCCATTTTATAATCCGTCCCAAACAATGCATTATATAATTCTAATTCTCTTTCCTTTGCTTTTTCATCCTCGAAAAACAAATCTGTAAAAACACTATCTTTATATTTTCTATTAATATTACTTTTTTTGTCTTGCGTAAACAGCCTCCTTCCCATGTCACTATTTGTATGTGTTTGTATATTATCCTTTTATTACAAATTTGTCGATACATATATTTTGTTGCTTTCCACTTTATTATTATCAATCGCTTAACTCAATCACTATATCAAAAAATTGTTCCTGAAAATATACTAATTCCAAGATTTCCTCTTTTGTAAACTCTACTCCTTCAGGGGCGGCAACGAGTTTATCTTCCACATCATTATGCCTATGAACTATTCCGATAATACGCACTGTATATTTTTCAACCGGAGCATCTACACCAAGCAAATATACATCTATTTCTTCACCATCACCACTAAATACCTCTGGTATATATCCATAATTTATAGGATAAATGAAATCAGAATCCTTTGGATGTGCACTTCCAATCGGTCGGTCTATTATAATATCGACTGTTTTTCCAAGAAAAGATTTTGCAAGTGCTTTTCTCAATGTAAAGACAATAAAATCATGCTTACCCTTGGTATACCTCTCTCTTCCGTTATCAAATGGTGCCTGAAGGGCAAGAGACTCTTTTAGTTCTTCATATGCTTTTGCAACAGAAAGTGTACGATTCAGATAATCTCTAAAATTTATGTAATTAATCCAATCCATGCTATTTGCATGAACAACATGGATAAAATGAGTTTGTAAATCTCCTGTACCTTCATAATGGCTACCCGAAGCAAATAAAAGTTGATCTCCAAGATCTGATTTTGGTCGATAATAAAATCCCTCAGATTTCAACTTTTCTTCAAACGTTAGAATATCATTAAAATCATCCACTGCGATTGCAATATCTATAATAGGTTTTGCTTTTATTGACAATATAGATGTGCTTCCAATATGTTGAATATCTTTAATAACATTGCCCAATATATTTCTCAAACGAGAAATGGTATTTTGAGCTTCAATCTCCCATTCTTTCTCATGCTCACACAGTTTCACAGTTCCCCGTTTTAATCCAATCATAATTA
>CANPET010000125.1 GCA_947573465.1 uncultured Eubacterium sp. | reverse complement strand
TGACAAGAAGAATACACCGGAACAGTACTATGGATACATTTCCATCCAGAAAACTATGAGCAGCGGTCATAATAACAGAGATTACAATATGTCAGCGGCATTTACCATTTATAAAGACAGTGCATGTACACAAATGGCAGGAACGATTCAGACAAATGCAAATGGATATGGCAAGTCAGGTGAACTTCCAGTTGCTCAGTCCGGTACGGTTTATTGGGTGAAAGAAACATCATGCGGTGCAGGAATGGATGCAGTTAATAAAAATGCCGAGCAGATAAAAGTTAATCCGAAAGCTGTAACTCATGTGTCTCATAAATCAAATGAAAGTGCATTGGGTGTCCAGACACCATGGTTTGCAGGACTGTCAGCAAAAAAGGTAAGCATTGTCAGTGATTCAAAAACACTTTCAGGTGCAGAGTTTACATTCTATGAATGGAATGGTCAGGCTTACAGAGCTGTGGCAACAAGAAAGACAGATGCAGGCGGTATAGCTAAGATAGATGTGACAGAGAAAATCCTAAAATATACAAACATAAATAAAGGAAAATTTGCAGTTAAAGAAACGAAAGCTCCTGATGGATACGAATTAAATGATACATCGATGCATTATATAACTTTAACAGCAGAGAACAAAGGAAAAACAATAGATGCCGGTATATGGAGAAATACACCATGGGGCTGGTTTGATATAACAAAAGTTATAGTGGATGCATTAGGCAGAAAAGAAACATCCCATGATTTTTCATCAAAGACACTGGGAATAACATATGGACTGTATGCAGATAAAGCATGTACAGAGCCTGTTGCCGGATACAGTAATATAATTCTTGATAAGACCGGACATTTTAAATCGGAAGCAATTAAACCGGGAAAATATTATTTAAGAGAAAATACTTTTAATACACAATTTTTCTCAAATAGAACAGGGCTTACAGTTGAGTTGATTGTCTATCCGGATACTGTAACATATTTAAATGGAGAAAAAGGACTTTCTTATGATGGTGTCACATGGGAGGAAAAGATATGGTAAGGAGAAAAAAGTATATGAAAAAAGCACTTAAAAGCATAATCTCTTTTATAATGATATTTGTGGTAATTATAGGGTTGATGAACGGAATGGTTTTTCATGTGGAAGCAACAAAACTGGATTCGGCAACTGGATATTTTAACATAAATATTTCTGGTAATGGACAAGCATCTAACATCAGAGTAAATGTTACCCCGAAATATACGAATACCAACGTTGTAGCCAGTTCGCCAAATAATCGTCCACAGTCAGGAGTGAGTGTAGCAGGTTCATCAACAAATAACCATAGTTTCCGATTATCGGAAAACACGGTGTGGCAGGAAATGACAACAGCCGGCGGCGGGTCACTTGGAACCTCGCAGAATTTTAATGTATTAATGATTCCATTTTCATTTACACTGCCGGCGCATCATGCAGCTGTATGGAAGGATCCAACAGGACGTCCTCCGGCTACATTTGCAGCAAATTGGAATTTTTATCGTACTTTTGCGAGCAGTAGTAGCAGCGATGACCCGGCTAGAGTAACAACAAATACATTAAATTACTGCACACATGGAACAACGAATAGAACTGTAAATATGTATGCAGGTCTGAACATCCACAATGTGGGGTTAGTGAAAGCGGCAGATGCAAATGGAGTAAAAAAATTGTGGCATGTTACCATGTATATAGACTTACATAAATGTTTTGGAGGGCTTGTAGTAAATCCTAATGGCGGTTCGTGGCAGAATTCCACAAATGTTTCTTATAAAAGAGCAACGTGTGAATATAATTATCCTTTAGAGAATCCGGTCCGGTCAGGATTTACATTCGCAGGGTGGAGCGAAACATCCAGAGGTTCAAAATCATCAGGACATTTAGTGTCTAATGATATGAGTTCTGCAGATAACAGTAAATTTATATTTTGTGGTAACAGTGTGGCAGAACTGCCATATTCCCCATCTGTACCAAATGCAATACAACTGACAAATTATACGACAATAAAAGCCAATTGGAAATATACCATAAAATATAGAGGTAACGGTTCTACAGTAGGAACAATGGGCGACCAGACTTTTAACAGTACCGGAACTGAATCGGACGGAAACTTAGATACCAATATATTCTCCAGACCCGGATATAACTTTTTAGGCTGGAGTACAAGTCCAAATGCAGCAAAACCTATGTACAAAGATGCCGGGAAAGTAAAGGATTTAGGAAATATAACTTTATATGCTGTCTGGCAGAAGAATAAAACCTCTCCCCAAAATGCAAATGTGTTGAAAAATATTGAAAAAATGATGCAGCTTAATATCATTAAGGTGGATGAAACTGATGAGAGTCACACATTAAATGCTAAATTTAACATATATGAATGGTCTCAGGCATTAAATAATGGTTTCGGTGCATATAAAAATGCTCCGACATATACTGTAAACTCAAACAGGATTTATAATATCAAATATACAGCTGATAATCTTGGTAAATTCAAAATAAGTGAGATTGAAGCAGAAGACGGATATATAAATGATAAATATGAAGCAGAAATCAATATGTTTGAGAACAGGGCAAGTACTAGTCCGTCTGATAAAGTCTCACGCAGTATCGATATTCCATTCTATGAAAACACCATGCTTGATAATGACAGGGGAGTCTGGATGTCGGAGAGAGGATATGAAATTGGAGATATTGTAAGAATAGGTAATGATCCTGTGACTGCGGTATACTATCAGGCACAAAAATCTAATAAAGGTAAATATCCTCAGTTTTCAACTCAATACTGGTTGAAACTTTCAAGAGGTAATTATGTTTATTATGACAGACTGGTTGAGGGAGCAGGAGAGTGGGATACGACATATCTTTATGCAAAACATGTCAGTGTTGTGGTTCCTAATAAACCAATATTGAGTGCGTCGACAGGTTTGATTTTTTCTCTCAGAAAAAAAGATCCTAGTGGAAGAATCTTAAAAGGTGCAGAATTCAATGCATATTATGTGGATGTACCGGATGTATTGTGCAGAACTATGGGGTATGACAGCAATTCATATACATATAGGACAGATTGTAATTCAAATGGAAATATTCTTCCTTATGAGAAACGAGAGATTTCAATGGATGAAAGCCAGACACATGCAGTCTTGAATTCTGATGGAACAAAGACACTTGAACTAATCGTAAGAGAAGATAAATCTCCCGATAATTATGAAAAGATTGATGATTTTAAAGTGACTGCAACAGCTGAATATAACGGAAAAGAGAATTCATGGAATGTAACTAAGGTTAAAGCAATATTTTCTGATGGAAAGACCGAGACAATACAAAATGGTGGGGTATTTGATGCACCACAGTTATATGATGCACCGGAAATGTTTCATCTTAACATTCTCAAAAGGGGTGATAAAAATAATTATGAAACAAAAGACCTTGTAGGTGCAGAGTTTACCATATTTGAAGATGAGGCATGTATTATGCCCGTGAAAACAATTACTATTGGAACAAATGGCAGAGGTATGATTAATAACCTACCTCTGAGAGACTACTGGGTAAAAGAGACAAAAGCACCTGACAGTGGAAAATACCTTCTTTCTGATGAGGTACAAAAAGTATCTGCAAAGACTATCAGTTCCGGTTCGACAGTATCACTTACATTTACAGATCAAGAAGACAGTGGAAAGGTCATTGTCCATAAGACGGATGAAGACGATAATCCGATAGGGGATGCAGGTTTTTCACTTTTCAGGTGCCCTTTGGATATAAACAGTTTTAATGTTGAATCTTTTAATTATAAAGAAGGTCAGATCATAGGAAAAGAAGTAAAAACAAATGCGAAAGGTGATGCTGTATTTTCGGAAGTACCTTTTGGAAGATATGTTCTTGTCGAAACCACGGTGCCGAACGGATGGGCAAAAGCAGCGAATCAGATGGTTGAAGTCACTTTAGAAAATGGTGGAAACAGTAATGCCACAGCGCAGACTGTATCTATCATAGAGATACCGGAAAAATCAATGATTAAAGTCTATAAAGAGGCTTCATCTGACGGAAAGAGACTGGAAGGAACGACATTTAAGGTCTTTGATGAAACAAAAAACACATACCTGAAACAGTCTGTAATTGATTCCGGTGGAAAAGAAGTGTTAAAAGACAGACTCTTTACGACGGACGAAAACGGTTTAGTTATTGTAGACGAACTCTCAAATGGAGTATACAGAATTGAGGAATTTGAAGCCCCTCCTGGTTATCTGTTAGATACTACTCCGAAAAGAATAACAATACAGAGAGGCAATGAAGATGGAACAGATAAAGACGGAGTACCTTACTATTCGGTAACCTTTACAGATGATAAAACAGAAATATCCTTTGAAAAAGTTGATATTACAACAAAGGCAGGACTAAAAGGCGGAGAATATAAAGTAGAAGATATTAATGGAACTATAATGGATAAATGGACCGGAGATGGTACCGTTCATAAGATATACGGACTTATTGCCGGAGAGACATATATTCTTACGGAAGAGACTGCTCCAGATGGTTATACAATAGCAGCACCGATTGAATTTACAGTTAATAATGATGGAAAAACTGTGACGATTGGTGGCAAGACTGCAGACAGGATTATCATGGAAGATGATTATAATAAGCTCGATTTAAGTAAGGTTAATACATCTACAAAGAAAATGATTCCGGGAGCAAAATTAGAATTACATGTAGGCAGTAAAGATGGAAAGATTTATGACTCATGGATTTCAGGAACAACAGCACACAGAATTGACAGGATTCCTGCAGGTACATATACATTAGTAGAGACACAGGCACCGAATGGATATGTAATTGCTGATAGTATAACATTTGAAGTGGGCGAAAGTAATGAAGTGCAGGAAATCGTCATGGAAGATGATTACACCAAAACACAATTTATTAAACTTGCTGCCGATACTGGGGAACCATTACCGGGATGCAGGATGCAGGTTCTTGATAAAGACAAAAAATTAGTAGCCGGAGCCGAATGGGTTACAGATGGGACACCACATGAGATTGATTATCTTATAGCTGGAGAAGAATATTATCTGCATGAGGTTTCTGCACCAGATGATTACCAGACTGCCGGGGATGTAAAATTTACAGCAGGACAGCAATGGAATGATGGCAACATGACTACAGAGGAGGATTTTAAACTGGACGGAACCCAGTATATCAATCAGGGTGGTAATGTAGTTCATTATGATGATGGAAAGGTAGAAGCTCCAACATCAAATGACAGCTCGGAAGCAGAAACTGACGTCAAAGAAACAGATGAATATCTGCCAGATGGTGAAGATGGTGAAATAAGTGAAGTCGAAAAGGATGAACTTGAGATTCCAAAAGACAGTGGTTATGATGGCTCCGCCAGTGATATAGTGACTGTAACAATGCTTGATAAACCCAAACTGATATCTATTATGAAAAAAGATAATTTCGGTAATTTGATACAAGGAGCAGAATTACAGCTGATGGATGCAGATGGTAATATCATTCACGAATGGATAACAGGCGCTGATGTGCTAAGCGTATTCAAACTGAAAAATGGAAAATATACAATTCATGAAAAATATGCCCCGATAAACTATGAACTTGCGGAAGATATAGAGTTTGAAGTAACAGATAAAACTACAGAAGTAGAATATGTTATGATTGATGAATATATTGGTGGTTCAATAAAAGTAGAAAAATCCGATGAAAAGACAAAGAAACCAT
>CANPET010000124.1 GCA_947573465.1 uncultured Eubacterium sp. | reverse complement strand
TTCTGCATTATAAACCGGCACTATAATTCTAAACATTGTTTTCCCCCTATATCTTACTATTTATCCCACTTCATAATTGTCTTTCCAAAAGACTTCTGTATATCCAGTTCAAACGCCTTCTTCATATCCTTAATATTTCTTACCGGAACAACTGCTCCCACAATATTTGAAAGATAATTCACGATTTCAGGATTTGTCTCATAAAGAGAAACTGTCTTTTCAAAATCTGCTCTTCCACTTCTACTGCTTCCAAATATTCTAAGTCCTTTTTCTAATACCATTCTTGTATTAATTGGAACCGGATATTCTGATACTCCCAGAATGGATATGGTTCCTTCCGGATTAATATAATCGATAATCTGATTAATCGCCTTACCGGAGCCCGCACCACCAACACATTCAAATGCATGGTCTATCTTTAAATCCTCTGGGATATGTCCAACTGTATATACTCCATCTGCAAAAGTAAAATCAGAGAGCTTGTCCTCACTAATACCAAAAATGTATAACTTTACATCCGGGAACATGCTCTTAAAGAATGTCGCTGTAATATATCCCAGATTTCCATCTCCCCATATTCCTACAATATTTCTTTTTTTATGGGCAATCTTATCAAATCTTCCGATGGCATGAACGCTGACACTAACTATTTCTGTAAAAGCTGCCACCGTATCATCAATTCCCTCTGGAAGTCTGACCAGACGCTCAGGCTTAATCTGAACATATTCCTGCATAAATCCGTCAAATCCACTTGCTCTGAATTTACTTGTTCTCAAATAGTTTTCAGCAATTATCTCGTCCTTTTCTGTAGGCGTATTTGGAATCATAACAACCTTATCACCTGGCTGAAATGTTCCTGACGGATCTCTGATTACCACACCAATGGACTCATGAATTAATGCCATTGGTAATTTCTGTTTCAAAACTTCTGCGTCTCTTAATCCCTGATAATAACGCTGATCTGCATTACAAATCGACAAATATGTCGGTCTGACAATTGCATCTTCTCCATTCAGGTCTATATCACTATATGCTATTTCAAATTTTCTGGGCGCTACTAATCTATATATATTATTAATCATTTCAAACTCTCCATTTCCTGACAGTAAATGTACCTTTTTATTCAGTATCTCCTAATAGTGTCTCTGCTACTCTTAAATCATATGGATAAGTAATCTTTATGTTTGAAACTTCTCCATCAACCAGATAAACATCCTCACCTTTTATAACAAATATTTTCGCTGCATCTGTTAATATCTCTTTTTCTTCGTCCGTCAGGCTTTCATATAAACTTTTTAATTTTAAAATCTTAAAGCTCTGTGGTGTCTGCCCCTGATACATTTTACTTCTGTCCGGTATAGATGAGATAATCTGATTATTCTCACTGCATACGATTGTATCTGTTGCCGGAACAACAGTATCACATGCACCATACTCTTTTGCATATTTAATATTTTCTTCTATGATTCTATGGGTAATAAATGGTCTTACAGAATCATGAGTCACAATAATGTCATCTTCACTAATTTTGTAATTTTCTTCTATATAAGAGATGGCATTCAATATTGTCTCATTTCTTGTTGCTCCACCACATACAACTGCAATCCTGTCGTTATCACCAATATGTTTTTGAATCAGATTTTTTGTATGATTTATCCATTCCTGTGGACACAATACTATAATCTTTTCAAAATTCTCATTAATATAAAACTTCTCCAGTGTATGAATAATAATCGGTTTATTCCCAATATTTAAATACTGTTTTGGTTTCTCTATATTTCCCATTCTGCTTCCAATACCACCTGCTAAAACAACTCCAAAAACCATATTTCCCTCCTGACTTTCTGCTTTTCTATAAATCTAATTTTAATTTAGTACAACTCTTAAATTCCAATTATACCATATTCTTCCTGTTTTTTAAACTATTGCGAATATAACGAAAGGTTTCCTCCTCTCCTCTTTCTGCCAGCATCCTTAATAAATTTTCTATTTCATTTCTCGTGTTTATATGAATACTTCTATGAGGCTTTCTTTTCTCAAAATATGCCAGCGGGTCTGTCTGCCTGTAATTCTTTCCGTTATATATTTTACTCGCTGCCACTCTGTCACAAAACATTTCGACCACATAATTATATGGCATCTCTACCGGCTCATTCCGTTTCGTTTCAAGATTATAATCTATCCAATATTCAAAATGGTGTCTGTTGCGTCCCTTATGATGCATCCACGCTTTAGAGTAACCGTGTTTCTCCCGTTCCCCCTCATTAGGACTGCGGGTCCCTGTATAATATCTCACACCCGGTATAAACTCCGTAGGTGAATATTTTGACAGATCATGCCTTAATCCCTGCCAGAATATACCTGCTTTTCTGCACTGTTTAATTACCTGATGTCTATGTTTTGTAATTGTAAAGAAATGACCTGTTAATCTCTTCCAAAAACTCATGTCTGCTCTTCCTCTCTGCCTTTCTTCTTTCAATATTTTACCACAATACAACTCTTTTATAAACGAACATCCCTCTTACTGCCTGAACATTCCCGAATCTTTGCAATAATATAATCAGCAAACAATCCTACAATGTCTATTTCTGTATTTTCATATACCATCCTTGCCCCCACTGCATCCTCTATCTCATTAAACATTAATTTCCCTTCATGAAAAATAAAATCAATTCCACCATAATCAATATCTATCATACCTAATATTTTATGTACAATGTCTTTTTCTTCTCCGGACAGGGTATATTCCTCTGCACTTCCTCCAAGGCTGTAATTACTCTTAAACCCTTTTTTTGACTGACGAAGCATTGCTGTAATAATATTTCCACCCAATACATATACTCTCAAATCTTTTCCCGGTTCATTGCAGTATCTCTGACAAATATATTTTTCCCCTTCCAGCTGTGTGACAGCTTTCTCTCTCTCCTGTTCATTATGTACCAGATACACTTGATTTCCACCATGTCCGGTTCTGCTCTTAATAATATAAGGGTATTCCTCATCATCCCCTAGTAATGGCATAAATTCTATCTTATTTTTTAAAAATTCGTATGTGTACAATTTATCGTTGGCAATCTTTGTAACAAAAGAATTATTGATTACTTTAATTCCTTCCCGTTCCATTCTCTTTGCAATCTCACAGTTTCGGCTGCGGTTAATTACTACTTCAGGAGTATTTTTTTTCAATAATTCATCTATATTTTGATTGTTAAGCAAAACAACCCTGGTCAGAATATTCTCTTTTTCTAACCTGTTTCCAATTAATTCCACAAATCTTTTATTTTTTTTATAATCCTCCATGTAATAGAGTATCCAGCACTCTCGTTCCATTTGATTTTCCCTCCATGCCGTCCTTTAAGCCACCCCTGTGCATTCGTACAGTTATTGTCTTCTACATTGAAATTTTTTCTTTTATATATTTCATGATGTGCTCTGCAACGTTCACTCCGGTGCAGTCAAAAATATTTTTAAAATGTGCATTGGAGTTCACCTCACATAATACCGGCTTATCCTCCTTGCCAAACATAATATCAACACCTGCAAAATCCAAGCCTAACTCCCTGCAAACCTCTACCGCCATTTCTTCCTGCTCTTTTGTGGGAGTATACATCTTCATCTTTCCTCCATTTGTCACATTTGCCCTGAAATCATTCTCATTTCTCCTCTCCATTGCTGTTACTACCCTGTCTCCAACTACATGTATTCGTACATCCCTGCCTTTTGAACTTTCTACATATTCCTGCATAATAAACTCGTCATGACCAATTGACTTTATCTTCTCCACTGCATCATAATAGTTTTCCACCAAATAGACCTGTTCCCCAAAGGAACCTTTATTCTCCTTAATAACCATAGGATAACCAAGACTTCCCTGAACCTGTAAAACAAAAGTGTAATCTTGATATTCTTTGTCAAAAGTCATTGGTGCAATAAAAGTTTTTGGCATTTCTATATCTTTATTCCTTAATTTGATAAATGTGAGTGCTTTGTCATCACATGCTTCAATACCATCTGCACTGTTAAATACCCGAAATCCTTCCCGTTCCAAAAGTCTGGCTAACTTTACATCTTTATCCCAGAACAACACAAAATCCGGTCTGGAAGCCCAGTCTGTCTCCCGTGGATTTGCCGGTAGAATCGAATCTAACTGGTCATTGGAGATTTTTCTTAATTTCATTCCCTCTTTTTCTGCCGCATCTATCAGCCAGCGGTATATCTCCTCAAATTTTTCACTTTTTAAATATCCATTTACAATTAACCAACCTTGCATCAAAATACTCCTGTCTGTTATTTCTCTTTAAATTTTCTCCATTACAGCAAAGAACGGTTAGGGCCCCCTTGCCTTAACCGTTCCGGACTGAAAAATATGTTAGTATACTTATAAGTCTTAGGAGAGACTTATAAATATTTGGTACTACCTCTCTATTATAGCAAATTCTTTTTATTATTCAATATTCTTTTCTCTTTTTAATCTTTTCCTTATCGACATTTTATGATACTATGAATAAGAAATATTTTGTAGGAGGCCATAAAATGAGTAACGAAACAAAAAAGAAAGATAATAATATGCTGTATATTGGCATTTTTACGGCAATAATTATTGTTGCGATTATATTAATTTTAATCTTAAAATTTGGTGGCAATGATAATAATTCACAAAGTGATAATGAAAAGTCAACACCGGTGCCTGTATCAGTTATTGCTACAGAAGGTTCTCAAAACGAAACCATTAACAAAAACATTGAAAGTATCAGAAAGATAAAATTTGGGAAATCTCACAAGGCTGTTCAAAAAGCCGAGAACAATATGAAAGATACGTTAGATGGGAACTATGTTGCAGCTCCTGATGGAACTGCTGCTTATTTAACTTATCGTTTTGATGGAAAAAATGTTCCAGAATTTTTTGGAACAAAAGTAGTCCCAACAGACAACAATGCCCTTTTAGAATATGTCTTCGATAAAGATGATAAAATGTATGAGATTCGTTTACAGTTCGGGAAATTACCAAAAAAAGTATATGATTCTATTGTGTCAAATATAACATCAACCTATGATAAACCAACATATTCAAGAACGTTTTCCCACGGTTCTATAGAAACATGGTGGAAAACAAAAAAGGTTACACTGACTGCATATTATCAGGAAACCGGTGTTAGTATTTACTTAAGAAAAAATTAGATTTTTAAATACTTCATAAACTGTCGTGTCAACACGGCAGTTTTTTCTTTAAAGGATTGCTAAAATAATTTTTTATGATAAAACTATAAATATAACTTTATTCATCGTTTCATACAAGGAGGCAGCATGTCGTTTAATGATTATATACAAGCAGCAAAATTAGGGAAAAAAGATTATCAATCTAAATTAATGTCAGGAAAAAGTCCCACATTAGAAGTTTTAGATGATATTTTACACACTACAAAAGATTACCGCGAAGTTTCTCTAGGTCTTGTTGAAATCCCTTTAGAGCAGATTGTTGGAACCAAGACGACCGGCAGAAGCAACTCTTTTTCCAGCAACTTTATGCCTATTCTGGACTCTGACTCTGAATTTGCAGCAAAGTGGATTCATCTTTGTATCAGCCAGCAGGAAGAGGGCATTAAAGACCCTATTAAAGCTTATGAATATATGAACAAATTTTATGTTTTAGAAGGTAATAAACGTGTCAGTGTCCTTAAATATTTTGATGCTGTTTCTATTATGGGTGAGGTTATCCGTATTCTTCCTAAAAAGACCGACGATTTAGATATT
>CANPET010000123.1 GCA_947573465.1 uncultured Eubacterium sp. | reverse complement strand
GTCATCATAATTACCGGTACTTCTGAAATCTCCCGTATCTTTTTTAGTACATGTTGCCCATCATAAATTGGCAGCATAATATCAAGAAGCACCAAATCTATCTCATTCATTTGATTCTCAAACTCCCGGACTGCCTCTTCACCATCCTTTGCCTCAATAATATTGTAATCGTACAACTTCAGAAAATCAGCAACAGTTGTCCGTAATTTTTCCTCATCTTCAACAATTAAGATTTTTTTCCTGATATCCTTTTTCATAAATTCCTCCTACGACTTAGTATTAATATAAGAACAAGCTCCAAGTGCCGCCACTGCTCCGTCAGATGTAGCTGTAGTAAGCTGTCTTACAGATTTGGTTCTACAATCGCCCGCTGCATAAACTCCTTCACAATTTGTTTTGCAATCTTCCCCTGCTGCAATATATCCATATTCATCTAATTCGACAATATTAGAAAAAATCTTATTGTCCGGTACCTGTCCCACAGCAATAAATAAGCCATTAATAGATATCTTATCCGACTTTTCTCCATCTGTTTCTTTTACAATGATAGATTCCAAAGCCTCTTTCCCCTGAATCTCCTCTACAACACGATTTAACAAAAACACAACATTATCTTTTGCTTTTAGAGACTCTTCCAATTGTTTTTCCCCTCTGAATGCATCTCTTCTGTGAATGATATATACTTTATTACAATAATCTGACAAAAACAGCGCATCTTCCAAAGCGGTATTACCACCACCCACAACAGCTACATCCCTGTTTCTAAAAAACATTCCATCACATGTGGCACAATAAGATACTCCCTTACCTGTGAGTTCTTTTTCTCCAGAAACGTTTAATGTTCTGTTCTTTGCTCCTGTGGCAATAATAACTGATTTTGCCGTATATGAATTCTCATTCAGCGTAACTTTTTTTGTATCGCCACAGTCTTTAATCTCTGTTACTTTTCCATTCATGTATTCTGCACCAAGCCCTTTTGCCTGATTATACAAATTGGTTGCAAAAGAGGCTCCTGATATATTCTCAATCCCAGGGTAATTTTCTACCTGAGGTGTATTAATAATCTGTCCACCATACATTTTTTCTTCAATTAACAGAATAGATTTCCCGGACCTTACTCCATATATTGCAGCGGTCATTCCTGCTGCACCTGCTCCTACGATAATAATATCATAATCTACTTTGTTCATACGCTCTCCTTAATTACTTTAGCAAAAAAAATTGATAGAAATATAATTATTTAACGAGATTTAAGATGTCTTCCTTAGAAACCAGTCCTACGGATTTATTAATTTCTTCTCCATTCTGAATCACAACAAGCGTTGGAATACTCATAACATTATATCTCATTGCAAGTTCCGGCTCATCATCTACATTAATCTTACAGACCTTAATACCATGATTCTCCTCTGCCACCTCATCTACAATGGGACTTAGCATTTTACAAGGACCACACCAATCCGCAAAAAAGTCTACAAGTACCTTTCCTTCTGCTTTTAACACCTCTGTTTCAAAACTTTCCTTATTCACTTTTATTACTGCCATAATCAGCCTCCTCTTTATTTATATGCCTGTACTTTCATCCATATACAGGTTAAGGTTGAAATTATCTTCCCCTTAATTTCTTTTACATATAGTATAACCATTTTGTACAAATAAACCAATACTATTTTTTTGTATTTTCTCTAATACATTTTACTATCTGAATTACTGCTGTAGGAATAAAGGATAATACGAAAATACTACACAATCCTTTGTAGGAAATTGTAACAACATTAAATATATATTTCATATATGGAATATACATAATCATAAAAACAAGCATTATTCCTAATAAAAAAGCCCCGATACTATATTTGTTTGAGAATAATCCTATCTTAAATACTGACCCCTCATTCCGACAGTTAAATCCATGAAACAGCCTTGCTGCTGTCAATGTAATAAATGCATATGTGGTAGCAAGTCCTGAATTTGTTTTTAATCCGATAAAATACGATATCAGTGTTACAACAGATATCAGTGCCCCCTGCCATAGCACCCTAATACAAAATTCTTTTGTCAGAATGCCTTCTTTCTGATTTCTCGGTTTCTGTTTTAACAGGCTTGCATCATTTTTTTCCATACCAATTGCCAATGCCGGGAAAGAATCTGTTACCAGATTAATGAATAATAATTGTATTGCAGTAAACGGGGATGGTAATGCCAAAAGTGACGTAAACAATACAGTAATAATTCCTGCCATATTACCTGACAACAAGAAGATAATAGCGTTTTTAATATTTCGATATACATTTCTTCCATTGGATACTGCCTGAATAATTGTGGAAAAATTATCGTCTGTTATAACCATATCCGAAGCATCCTTCGCTACCTCTGTACCTGTTCCCATTCCGACACCAATATCTGCTCTTTTCAGTGCCGGAGCATCATTAACACCATCTCCAGTCATTGCTGTTATATTTCCTAATTTCTGCCACGCCTTTACAATTCGAATCTTTACCTCTGGAGATACCCTCGCAAAAACAGATATCTTTGGCAAAACCTCCAACAACTTTTGTTCCGAAATTTCTTCCACTTCATTTTCGCTAAAAACCATATCACCTTCCTGATATATCCCCACTTCTTTTGCAATGGCAGTCGCAGTAAGTTTGTTATCTCCTGTTATCATAACTGTTTTGATACCTGCCTCCTTTGCAGACTGTACAGCATCCCTTGACTGTATCCTTGGAGGATCTATCATAGATATCAAACCTATAAATATTAATTCGTTTTCACATTCCATTGTCATATCTTCATCTGTATTTTTATATGCAAAAGCTAATACTCTTTTTCCTTCCTTTGCATACTTTGTATTATATTTACCTATTTTCTCTATATCATGACTGTTGATTTCACGTACTTTATTATTTTCAATAATATATCTGCATCGGTTGATAATTACCTCAAAAGCACCCTTTGTAAAAAGAATTTCCTGTCCATCAATAGAACATTTCACACTCATCATCTTTCTTTCAGAATCGAAAGGAAGCTCACTCGTTCTCTTAATTTGACTCTTTATTTTCTGAAAAACATCCGAAAGATTCATTTCATTGCCCATATCAAGCAGGGCAGTCTCTGTAGGATCTCCTCTTAATCCGCTTTCACAAAATTCCGCATCATTATTTAACACTGAGCAATATAGCAGCTGCTTTTTTCCATCACTGTCCATCTGAACTGATTGTGGTGTCATGGATTCTCCGTCCACAAATAAATCTTTCACGGTCATTTTATTTTGTGTTAATGTTCCTGTTTTATCTGAACATATGACTGATACACATCCTAATGTTTCAACTGCTTTTAAGTTTCTGATAATCGCATTTTCTTTTGCCATATGGCTCGTACCAATCGCCTGAACGATTGTAATAATAGAACTCAATGCCTCAGGAATTGCCGCAACTGCCAACGCTATTGCAAACATCAGAGAATCTAAGACGTTCCAGCCTCTTATCCAATACAATAGAAAAACAACTGCACTAATAGCTATAATAACAATCGCCAGATTTCTGCTAAACCTGTCTAAACTTATCTGTAATGGAGTCTTTCTGCCCTTTTCATGATTTAGCATTCTTGCAATTTTTCCAATTTCCGTATCCATTCCTATGGATGTCACTACAATCTCTGCTCTTCCATACGTTACGTAAGTTCCTGAAAAAACTTTATCTGTTTTCTCCACACTGACAGACTCTCCTGTAAGTGCACTTTCATTAACTTTTAAGGAATAATTTTTGTCAATATTACCATCTGCAACAATCATATCTCCCGCTTCAACAAGTAACCGATCTCCTGGTTCTACATCAATGCTGTTTATCTCTACTGTATTACCATCACGTATTACTTTTGCTTTTGGAGAAGCAAGCCTTTTTAACCCCTCTATGGACTTTCTTGCTTTCATCTCCTGAACAGTTCCTAAAACAGCGTTTATTAATATAACAATAAAAATTACAACTGCATTTTCTGTTCCCCCTGATAACATGGAAATTACTGCCACAAAAATTAAAATTAAGACCAACAGATCACAAAACTGTTTCAGAAACACTCCTGCAATACTTTGCTGTTTCTCCGTTACAATTACATTTCTTCCTGCCATAAATTTCCCTCCTGACTTTTACTAGTATTCCTTGTTGCATAAAAATAATAACTTTTGTACAACGAAAAACGAGACCTTTACCGTACAAAAAATACGGTAAAAGTCTCGTTCTTATCTCAGTATGCTCTCCGGTATAAAACGTGATGACGAAAAGCATAACAGTTTTCACTGCGAACTACTCCCTTTTACAGGCAATTGTTTTTATTTGTTATTAGTATATAGCATTCTTTCTAAAAATGTCAAATATATTTTTTCTTTTATTCGTTCTTTAGAAACTTTCTTTAATTTTTAAGGTTTCACAAGTGAACTGCCCCAGCCATACTCCAATTCCTGATAATTTGGATTTACTAATTTAAGTATTGTATTGTATGCATAATTATGAGAATCCAATGTCATAAACTTACTATCCTGATATAGCTGGTCCGCCACATCATATACAGTATATTCTGCCACATCACTATATAAATATGTACCATCTTCCATAAGAGCATATGCTCTTACTTTATACCTGGATGTAAATGCAGTAACATTCTTCTTTCCAAACCTCATAGTTCTGGCAAAATATGCTGCTGTATCAGACTTCCCATATTTCTCCTGAAGCGTTCCCTGCGGTGTAGATTCATATGCTTTTATATACTCATTGTCCTCTCTGATATATAAATCTTCATTCGTAATCCCTGTTTTATCATTCTTTATTGCATCTAAACCATAAACAAATCCCCAGTTTACAACTTTCTTTCCTTCAATAACCGGCTCAACAGAACCTACAACTCTGCTTCCTTCATAAGTTGTATTAATCTGGAATCCTTGTATATTTAATCCTTCTTCTTTAGAAATCCACTGTTCTATTCCATACACAGCCATATCATAAATGGAATAACCATAAGTTGTATTTCTGAAAATACCATGAATATCTTTCTACATAAGGTCTCTCATTTAATCCTTTAATCGCTGTAGAAATAAATTCTTCCACACTTTTTCTAGCCCATTCTGTGTCATATCCCCATCCACTGACAGCGAACTCTGTAACCCAGATGGGCTTATGATACATTTCATAGGTTTTATCTACTACCTCAGAGAGAAATGCCTGTGCACCTGCTGCACCACCATACTGTCCATAATAGCAATGCAATGGAATAAAATCGATAGTATCATGATTTACCTGCTCCATAAATGAGCGAAACCAATATCCACCATCTGTTCCAGTACCCCAAGACGGGCTTAATGCAGGTGCCGGTGCTCCAAGATAATAACTGTCATACTGTGTAAACTTTGGCCAGTTAGCCACAGCAGTATCTACAGAAATATTACTACCACCAACATCTCCTCCCATATCCGGCTCATTGTATGCTAACAAATATTTATATCCTTCGGATGCAACACTGGAAATATTTCCTTCACCACCATTGCCCCATATCATTGGAACAAACTCAACATACCGATATGGAGTATATGGTAATTTACCGGTTCCCCAGTCATAGTACCATCCCATATTCATTGCCCGCGGGTCCAATTTTTTACCCATCTCACTATTAACGCACAAGCCTTTTTTTGTTACACCAAACTTCACTACTGGTGTATTTTGAAAACTTCCATCCGTTAATTCAGCTTTCACGTATGCTTCGTACATCTTTACATTGGTTGTGTAATAGTCATATGATGTATCATTGGTTGTTGTAA
>CANPET010000122.1 GCA_947573465.1 uncultured Eubacterium sp. | reverse complement strand
TTTGATAATTTTGCAAGCATTTTTTAACTGTTCATAAATATCTTTCGAAGGAAAAGGTCTGAGCATTGTAAGGGTCAAAACACCAACCTTTTCTCCTTGTTCCCGCAGACGGTCTACAGCGACCATTGCAGTGTCAAAAGAAGAGCCTAGAAGAACGAGGATTGTTTCGGCATCTTCACAACAATAGGCTTCCCATGTTTTATATGATCTTCCAGATAACTTTTCATACTCTTTAAATAGCGCAGGCAGTGCCTTAGAGACCTCATGCATTGCCAGATGAAGCTGGTAACGGTTATTAATTAAATCAGGTTCGTTCATGTAAGAACCGACAGTTATTGGGTTTTCAAAATCAAGGAAAGGATATACTTCTCTTTTATTACCGATATATTTTCGAACCACATCATCATTGGAAAAGCGATAGCAGCTACGTTTCTGGTGGCTGGTAAAGAAACCGTCAAAAGCCACTGCCACAGGAAGATTTACCAATTCTCCCAGCTTTAAGGCGATTAAATTAAAATCATATACCTGCTGCACACTGTGGGCAAAAAAGATAGGCCATCCACAGTTTAACAGAAACATAATATCGCTGTGGTCTCCTTTAATAGATAACGGTCCGGAGACGGTACGGCATGCTACATTCATTACCATAGGATATCTGGTTCCTGATTGTACTGGAAATTGTTCCAGGGCATATAATAGTCCGTTTGCACTGGTAGCATTAAAAACTCTTCCTCCGGACACAGAGGCACCATAGCAGATTCCTGCGGCGCTGTGTTCCCCTTCGGCAGCAATCATTACAATATCAGTTTTTCCCTGAGCTTTCATTAAGTCAAGATTTTCAGCAATTTGTGTGGAAGGAGTGATAGGATAATAACCCATGACATCATATCCTATCTGTTTTACAGCAATTGCAGCAATTTCATTGCCCGATGCAAATTCCAGTTCCTGATTTTCCATTATACTTCACCACCTTCTATACGTTTTTCTGTCAAATAAGATTCTGAGGTAATGTACCCGTCTGCTCCGGATTTCTCATAATAGTCGGGAGTTCTGATTAAGTCTTTGTTTGGCATAAAGTAAGGCTTACGGTCATAGTTTTCTTCTAAATCTCCCACTAAAGCGTGCGTAGGGCATACGGAAACACACCGCAGACAGCCTTTACAGTGAAAATAATCAAGCCCTTTATTTACCATCATTTCCCTGCCCCGGTATTCTCCCGGCTCAAATTGAAATACCATATCAGGACAGGTACTGTCGCATAATCCACAGTTAATGCATTTTTCAGGAATAAAAATAGGAATGTATCCCTGTCGGGATGGAGACAGATCGTTTACAACACTGTTTCCAAAATTTAAGTTAATACCACCCATTGGAGCAGTTTCATAGCCAAGAGTTCCTTGTTGATATTTTTGACTGACACCATCTTCTATATTTGGATTGTGCTCACAAGCAGAGATTTCCCCACAGTCTACTGACGTTGTTTCTTTATATCCACGTTTGATTCCTTCCAGATTACCTTTCAGTGCCTGTGGATATTTTTTGCCTAACGTGTTACTGCAGATTTCATACATATCATCTAAGTTTACGAAACCCATAGCATTTGCCATAGCACCCATCATAACAACATTTATGCGGGACTTCGTTTCCATGGCAATTTTTTGTGCGTGAACACATACGATTTTTCGGGCAGGGATATTGTTATGAGATATATAATGCTCCATAATATCTTCCGGTGAAACATTTGTGTTGACAATAATTGTGGTGTCTTTGCTACAGCCATCAAAAATATCGGTATTCTGCATCAATGCCTGATGAAAAATACAAAGAATGTGAGGATGCGTTACCGGAGAATGGACCCGAATATCTTTGTCAGGAGAACTATATCGAATAAATGCTTTTACCGGAGTACCTGTTTTTTCAGACCCATAGCTGGAAAAACTTGCACTGTTCAAACCAAGATATTTAATTCCAAGCTCTCCCATCATCTTGCCACATAGATTTGCTCCCAGTCCGCCGATACTTTCAATACGTATTTCATAATAGCCATTATCATTTTGTAAAGGTAATTTTGTTTTTTTCATAGATACCTCTGTTTTTAGTAGTTATAATTATTTATAGTTATTGGCAAAAAAGGTAAAATATATGCATTATCTCATAGACATTTCTCTTTTGCATATGGTACTATAGCCATTAGAGAAAAAGGAATTTTAGAATAGAATATAAATGGTTTACAGAAAGGAATAACAATGGCAGATCAGACAAAATTTACAGGAACAGATACTTATGTGGCAGCAGATGATTTAATGGCATCCGTGGAAGTGGCAATGGAATTACAGAAACCCCTTCTTATTAAAGGAGAACCGGGAACAGGAAAAACCATGCTGGCAGAGGCGGTTTCAAAGGCATTAGGCAAAGAACTTTTAATATGGAATATTAAATCTACCACAAAGGCACAGGACGGACTATATATGTATGACACAATCCAGAGATTATATGACAGTCAGTTTGGAGAGTCAGGAGTAGATGATATTGCCCATTACATTAAGCTGGGAAAGTTAGGAGAAGCATTTAAGAAAGAACAGCAGGTAGTGCTTCTGATTGATGAGATAGATAAGGCAGACTTAGAGTTTCCAAATGACCTTTTGTGGGAACTTGATAAGATGGAGTTTTACATTAATGAGACGAAAGAAACTGTTAAGGCAAAAATACGTCCTATTGTAATTATTACATCCAATGCAGAAAAAGAATTACCTGACGCATTTCTTCGCCGTTGTATTTTTCATTATATTAGTTTTCCGGAACCGGATTTGATGCGACAGATTGTAAATGCCCATTTCGAAAATCTGGAAGAGCATCTGCTGGAGCAGGCAATGAAGACTTTTTACAGAATCAGAAATATCAGGGATATTCGAAAGAAACCAAGTACATCAGAACTGATTGACTGGTTAAGAGCATTGATGATAGGTGGCGTAGACCCGGATACGATTGATAAGAAACTACCATATCTGGGTGTCCTGATTAAAAAAGATGAAGATTTAGAAACAATAAAAATGGTAAGCAGATAACACTAGCGGACAAACGAAAAGACACTACCATATATATTGATAATCATACAGTGATGGTGGCTGGGGAAAATAATTGGAGGCAGTATGTTTACAACATTTTTTTATACATTGAAAAGCAATGGACTGAATATCTCCACGACAGAGTGGATTACCCTTATGGATGGACTGGACAAGGGTCTGGCACATTCCAGTTTTACAGATTTTTATTATTTATGCAGGACAGTTCTGGTAAAAAATGAAGGTGATTATGACAAACTGGATATGGCTTTTCAGGAATATTTTCAGAATATAAAGACAGATAAACTTAATATGGAAAAGTTAAATGCGTGGCTGCATAATGATAACGACAGAGCTCAGATGACAAATCCGGAGGATTTTAAAGACGATAGGACAAAAAAAGAAGCTACGGAAATTCATCGGATGTTTCGTGAACGATTAGGAGAACAGCATACAGAGCATAATGGTGGCAATTACTGGATTGGTACAGGGGGCGGTTCACCCTTTGGAAAGAATGGCAGGACAGCCGGAGGAATACAGTTAGGAAATCATGCGGGAATGAAGACTGCTTTTGCAGTTATGGGAGAACGCAGATATAAGGATTTTAGACGGGACAAGAAACTGACAATGAGGCAGTTTCAGGTAGCATTGCGGGAACTTCGTCAATATTCAAGAAAAATGGATTTGCCAAAGACAGAGCTGGATATTGACGGAACAATAGATGCGACTTGTAATCAGGGAGGATATCTGAAGTTAGAGTTTGAACAGCCTAGGAAAAATTCTGTCAAATTGATGCTGCTGTTTGACAGTGGTGGCTCGATGTATCCTTATAGTGAACTTTGTAATGAGTTGTTTCAGGCAGTGCATAAAGCGAATCATTTTAAAGATGTAAAGACATTTTATTTCCATAATTGTATCTATGCAAAACTATATAAAACACCGGAATGTGAGACCGGTGACTGGATTGATACCACATGGGCGTTTAAAAATTATGATAAGGACTATAAGGTAATTATCGTAGGAGATGCAGGAATGGCAGAGGAAGAGTATCTTGACAAAAATGGGAATTACAGTGGACCAAATGATGGACTATCAGGACATGAGTGGATGCAGTTATTTCGTAAGAAATATCCTCATTCTATATGGTTGAATCCTTCTTATCACGGCGATCTGACAAGAATGTATTGGATGGAGTCTGAGAGATTGATTAAAGAAATTGTGGATATGTATCCATTAACTGTTGATGGATTAAAAGCAGGAATTAAGAAACTGATGAGCGATAAATAATTTGCCAATTTATGGAAGAATCCTGAGAAGGCTTCTTTTTTGGCATGTATGCAAAAATGTATATCACTATCTCATCACAAAATTTTTGTACAAATTTACTAGAAAGACTTGATAAAAACATTTTTATGTGTTTATATGTATGTATAGTTATGTAAAAAAAGAAAAGTAAAGGAGAAAGTTATGAACAATTTATGCAAGAAAGTAATCGCCAGTGTCTTAGTACTTACAATGATAGCATCTGGTATGGTTTTTGCACAAAGAGAGTCAGTAGATGTTAAGGCGGCAGACCCATGGACACTTGTGTGGAGCGATGAATTTGATGGCGATGCTCTTGATACATCGGTGTGGTCATATGAAATTGGAAATGGCGATTGGGGATGGGGAAATGGAGAGGTTGAATATTATACAGACAGAAAAGATAATGTAAATGTAAAAGATGGACATCTTCAGATTATAGCGAAGAAAGAAAATTATGGTGGACAGAAATTTACTTCCGGAAGAATCCTTACAAAAGGTAAGAAATATTTTAAGTACGGAAAAATGGAAGCTCGTATTAAAGTGGAAAATGGAAATCAGTCAGGAGTTTGGCCGGCATTTTGGATGATGGGGGAAAATATGAGTCAGGGTGTAGGTTGGCCTAACTGTGGTGAAATTGATATTATGGAACATGCGAATGATAGAGACTATGTTGGTGGCTGTCTCCATTGGAATTATGAAGGAATCAATGGTAAATGGGATAAACATGGTTCTTATGGAAGTGGAGATGCTGGAAAAGACTATCATTTTGCAGATAATGTGAATAATGGAATTAATGGGTGGCATACATATGGATTGATATGGGATGAAAAGCATATGGAATGGCAGGTAGATGGAGTGACATATTTTCAACAAAATATTACAGATAATAATGCTTATTGCTTCCAAAAGGAACAGTTTTTTTTGTTAAATTTAGCAATTGGTGGAACAGGAACAGGATATACTGGGAATCAGACAGCACCGGCAAATTATAAAACAACTACGATGTATGTAGATTATGTAAGAGTATATCAGGAGAATGGTACAGGTACAGTAACAAAGCCAACAGAAAAACCAGTAACAACAACACAGTATCAGGGACCGACAAAAGTAACCTATGAAGAAGTAGATGCAGTAGCTGATAGTGACAGCTTTGGTGGTGCTAATAATTGGGGAACCGCTACAGGAAGTATCAGCAATGCTACAAATAAAGGATTTGAAATGCACATGGACTCTATTGGGGATAATCTGTGGCAGGTTCAGGGGTCTTTGACAAATTTGAATTATATTGCAGGAAATACCTATACATATAAATGTACAATTAACTCTGATGTGACAAAATCTATTCGGGTAAAAGTAGTAGGAAATAACGATAGTTATATATTTTCAGAGGATGATATTACAATAAAGGCGGGTGAGCCGTATTATTATGAAAAAGAAGTAAATACACAAGAAGATAATAAACCAATAGGAATTG
>CANPET010000121.1 GCA_947573465.1 uncultured Eubacterium sp. | reverse complement strand
CCCGCTACATACTCCGCTTCTGCTTTCGGATTACTAAGCGCACAGACTTTCACTGCATCTGTTTCTTTTGTATATTTTTCACTTACCTTTTCTCTAAAAATATTTGCTTCAATAAATGACAACGCATCATCTACTCTTCCAAGCCTTGAATACTTCTTTTTCTCGCTGTCTTCTTCCAAATCTATTACAATATTCGGAAGAATTTCCACACTGTTTTTTATGGCTAATTCTCTTGTTTTTACAATTGTTTCCTTACTTAATGCAAATAATTCATAGGGGGAAAATCCTTTGAAATTCTCTTCATTTTCCGGAAGAGTTACCGCCATGGAAACCTGTGGACTATATCGTATAATCTGCTCTAATACCTGATACTGAACAGGCGTAAAACCAGTAAAACTATCAAAATAAAAATATGTATTTTTCACAAAATCTGATTTTGGAATATACTTGCACAAAAGAGTCAGTAACTCTTCATTTGTAATAGCTTTATCCTTTATATACTCGTTAAAGGCATTGTTAATCACATGGATATCTTCTAATTTCATGCGAAGAGATGGATACTCCTCTGTTTCATCACACATTTTGATTAATTCTTCTTCACTAACATTGTACTGTCTCAGTTCCGAAATAACAGACTTCACCTTCTGTGTAAATCCCATCATAGAAGTTTTACTTTTATATACTTTTAACTGCTCCTTACACTCCTCTAAAATCTTACGGATTACCAAGGTCTTTCCCAAATCGTCCATAACATTCAAGTCTGTTATCCCCTGCTCCTCAAAAACTGTATAAGCAAGCCTTGTCAAACTGGTAACCTCTATGTTAAAACAACCACCCTGTGGATGGAGATTCAATATTTCTTTCTGTGTTTCCATGGAATACTGCTCCGGAACTACTGCCACAAACTTCTTCTGTGGCAGTTCTATTGATTTGTCAATCATCTTTTTAATGTATATGTTTTGCCTGCTCCGGCTCTTCCCATAATAAATTGTAATGCCATAAAAACCTCCAAAATTCCTATTACAATTATAGTTGATGCAAGGGATGTTTTTCAACGTAATTTTGAGAAATACTTTATTTTTCTCTCTGTCAAGATGCAACTCTTATTTTTTTAGAATACTTTCGGGATTTTTATAATAGATTAGATTATAGAAAAAAATATTTAATAAGGAGTCAATATGGGAAAAAGTCCAAAATTTATGGTATTTCATTTAAGGGAGCTTATATACACCGTAGTATTTGTACTCCTTGGTATTGTACTTGTAATTTCTTTAATTTTTATGTTTTGCAATAAGAACCAAGGAAAAAAAGAAAATGAAACTACGTCCAGCCAGTTTGAAGCAGGTGTTTATACTTCCAATGTAACCTTAAATGGCAATCCTATGGAAATATCTGTGACACTGGATAGTGATCATATCAATGCCATCACCGTAGACAATGTCAGTGATACAATCGCTACAATGTATCCTCTTGTGCAGCCGGCATTTGAAGATATTGCAAAACAAATTGTAGACACACAATCCGTTGAAAATATCAAATTTTCTGATGACAGCCAGTATACATATTCCATGTTATATGATGCAATTGTTGAAACAATCAATAAAGGGGTAAAAGGAAAGGTCGCAGAATAAATGCGACCTTTTTCTCTATTTTTCTAATTCTTCTAACCATTCTCTTACGCAGGCATCGCTTGGCATGCGCAAATCTCCTCTTGGCGACACTGCCACAGTTCCCACCTTTGGTCCGTCCGGCAGACAACTTCTCTTAAACTGCTGTGAAAAGAACCTCTTATAAAATACCTTTAACCATTTCAAAATAGTTTCATTGTCATATATTCCATGAAAAGCTTCCTGTGCTAAAAATAATACTTTCTTCGGTGCATATCCAAATCTCAGAATATAATATAAGAAGAAATCATGTAACTGATATGGACCTACTAAATCCTCTGTTTTCTGTGAAATCTTTCCATCCTTTGGTGGAAGTAATTCCGGACTAACCGGAGTATCTAATACATCCAGTAAAACTTTTGCCAGTTCTTCTTCCTCTGTGGTATCTGCAAAATATTTTACCAAATGTCTCACTAATGTTTTTGGAACTCCTGCATTGACACCATACATGGACATATGATCTCCATTATATGTTGCCCAGCCAAGTGCCAGTTCTGACATATCTCCCGTTCCAATAACCATTCCATTATATTCATTGGCAAAATCCATCAGAAGATAAGTTCTCTGTCTTGCCTGTGCATTTTCATATGTGATATCATGACGATTCATATCATGCCCAATCTGCTTCAAATGTAATTCTACCGCTTCAGCAATATTTACCTCTTTCAGTGTACACCCTAAAGCCTCTATCATCTTTAATGCATTATTATATGTTCTGTCTGTCGTACCAAATCCCGGCATTGTAACGGTGATAATGCCCTTTCTGTCTAGTCCCAGACTGTCAAACGCTCTAACTGTTACTAACAGCGCTAATGTAGAATCTAATCCTCCCGATATTCCTACTACTGCATGAGCACATCCGGTATGGTCCAAGCGCTTCTTTAATCCCATCGTCTGAATTGCTAGAATTTCTTCACATCTTTTTTCTCTTTCTAACTCATTTGATGGAACAAAAGGTGCATTATCTATCTTCCTGTCAAAAACAAACTTTCTTTCCTCCAGTTCAATCTCAATCTCTTCATACTCAGATTCTGCATCTCTTGTAGGTACAAATGTAGTAAGTCTTGCTCTCTCTGATGCCAATTTATCTAAATCAATATCTGCGTAAACAATCTCATTTGTAAATTTCTCCGCTTCTGCAAGGATTGTCCCATTCTCTGCGATAATATTATGGGCTGCAAAAACTAAATCCGTAGTAGACTCTCCCTCTCCCGCATCTGCATAAATATAAGCCGAAACTGTTCTTGCTGACTGCCCTGATACAAGACTACGTCTGTAACTGTCCTTTCCAATCGTCTCGTCACTGGCAGATAAATTGGCTATCACTGTTGCTCCTGCCAAAGCATATCCGGTACTTGGCGGATTTGCTACCCACAAATCTTCACATATTTCAATAGCAAATGTAAAATTATCAAAATGATTGCATTTAAAAAGCAGATTTGTTCCAAAAGGAACTGAATCTTGTCCAATCTCTATCTCATCATCATATTCATCATCATACTCGTCGTCATATTCATCATATTCTGCCTTTGAACCTAATTTAAAATTTTTGATAATATAAGAACCTGCTACAATCGGTTCATCTTCGTCATCTAAGTTATAATAATATATATCTTTATATCCTTCAATGCCTGCTCCTGATGAAAAATGACGTGCTTCATAAAACTCCGAATAATTTGGAATATGAGACTTCGGTACAAATCCCATTATCTCTCCATCATAAACTACGGCTGCAACATTATACAACTTATCATGAAAAATCATTGGCAGTCCTACAATAGAAATAATCTCTTTATCTTCACTAAATGGTACAATAATTCTTAATAAAGCCGACATAGCCTTGTCCAGCATTGATTTCTGTAAAAATAAATCGCTGGCAGTATATCCTGTAATACACAATTCCGGAAAAACAACCAACTGTGTTCCATTATTATAAACCGTTTCAATCAAATTACATATTTTTTTCGCATTGTATTCGCAATCTCCTACTTTAATCTTCGGAGTTGCCGCTGCTACTTTGATAAATCCGTTATTCATATAATACCTCTCATAAACTTATCTACTATAATCTGCCTGTATTGTAACATTTTATCCAATGAAATACAAATTTATGTAAAAGTACTCTAGCAAAAAATTTAAGGATACTAATTCTGCCTCAATATAAAAGTTTTAAAACCTCTATATTGCACAAAATAATATCCTTAAACTTTTATTAATTTATATTTCTTTTTCAATAAAAATACTAACTTCTAATAAATGTATTATACCCAAGTGATCTTAATTTCTGCTCTGTAACGACCGCATTATCCAGATTTTCAAAATCTCCTACAACTACTTTATATAAATCATCCTCAGATATTACCTTTACCTGAAATCCCTGATTTCTTAACTGTGTTGCCAGATTATTGGCAAGCTGTGCATTTCGAAAAGCTCCTACCTGAACATGATATCTGGTACCTTCTGATGCCACAATACCATTATCGCTCAAAGTACCAATAATACCATCTGCGATTCCCTGGGCAATTTCATTAAACCTTTCATCATAAATAGCATTGTCTTTTTCTGAATTGATAAATCCAGTTTCCAATAAAATTGCTGGCATTTTTGTTCTTTTCAATACAACTAAATTAGGTCTCTCCACCACACCTTTATCTTCAAATCCTAATGCTGCCATATTTTGATTTATATTTCTCGCTAACTGTGCTTTTAATCCTTCATCATTAAATACAAGTGTCTGATTTCCACTATAATTTCCTGGTATCGCTGAGGAATTTCTATGAAAAGAAACAAACAGATCTCCTCCTGCGTTATTACCAATTGTTGCTTTTTCAAATGGTGTATTATATACATCAGAAGTTCTTGTATACACAACATCAAATCCTGCGTTACTTAACAATCTCCCCACAGCCATAGCAAGTGCTAACGCATCATCCTTTTCCTGTCTGCCATTAAAAGTTGCTCCCGGATCGGACCCGCCATGTCCCGGGTCTATTATAATTCTATAAGCCATATTTACCTGATACATTCTTTATCATAACAATATATGAGTGTATCAGGTAAAACATTACTTATTCTTTTTATTTTTTTTCGTTGTGTTATTATTATTATTATTATTATTATTATTATTATTATTATTATTATTATTGTTTGTGTTATTGTCATTATCTCCGTCTACATCATCTACAATATCACTTACTCCGTCTTTGATATCATCTCCAATATCATCTACTACTCCATCATTTGTAGCATCATTTACATTTCCTGCATTTCCATTGTTGTCCATATTATCTGTTGTAGTGTCATTCATTCCATTTTCTGTTGCTGACTCTGCTGTTGTTGTTTCATTTTCGTTATTCCCACAGGCTGCAAATGTAAATGTTGCAAGCATCAGCGTAAATACTAGTAAGTAATTTCTTAAATGTTTCATAATAAAATCCTCCATGATAAAATTGTCAAATGCATCTTTTGATGCAAAATCTGTATGACTTTATTATTTTCATTTTTTTAACTTTTATACAAAAAAATATGGAAATCCGTTTTACACAAAACACATCACTTGTTTTCATTTAAACGAATCTCCATAATTTTCATAAACTTTTAATCAATTACATCTGACATATCATACATTCCTGCAGGTTTTCCTGCCAAAAACTTTGCTGCATCAATGGCACCTTTAGCAAAAATTGCTTTAGAATAAGCAGTATGCTTAATCTCGATTACTTCATCAGTTCCGGCATAAATCACTTCATGCTCTCCAACTATGGTTCCTCCACGTACTGCGGACAATCCAATCTCTTTCTTTTTTCTCTTTTCACGAACTGTACTTCTATCATATGCATAATCATATTCATTATCCAATACCTGATTGATACAATCTGCTAATGCCAATGCTGTTCCACTTGGCGCATCTACCTTTTGATTGTGATGTTTTTCAACAATTTCTATATCAAACCCTCTATCTGCCAATACATCTGTAGCAATACGAAGCAATTTCATCAATGTATTAATTCCAAGGGACATGTTTGCCGAACGCAGAACCGCAACCTTCTTACTAGCCTCATTTACTTTTTCTAACTGTTCTGCAGACAATCCGGTCGTACATACAACTACCGGTGTGTTTGTATTGACTGCATAATCCAGCAAGTCATCTATTGCTGCTGTAACTGCAAAATCAATAATC
This sequence comes from uncultured Eubacterium sp., assembly GCA_947573465.1. Lineage (GTDB taxonomy): Bacteria > Bacillota > Clostridia > Lachnospirales > Lachnospiraceae > Eubacterium_G. Next base: position 4 of record CANPET010000121.1, on the reverse strand, counting down.
GCAT
>CANPET010000120.1 GCA_947573465.1 uncultured Eubacterium sp. | reverse complement strand
TTCATAAATGCAATCTTAATCTGCTGACGAATGAAATCAATTGTGATTCCCTGTTCTCTCTGCTCAAGAGTCTCACCACAACAAATAATTGGTGTGATACCATGCTCAAAAGCTTTAAGAACTTTTTTGTTTACTGTTTCATCTGTTTCAGCGAAGTATTCTCTTCTTTCTGAATGTCCGATGATAACATATTTTACTCCGATATCTGTAAGCATGTTTGGAGCAATCTCACCTGTGTAAGCACCACTCTCTTCAAAATACATGTTTTCAGCACCGATATTAATATTTGTACCTTTAGCAGCTTCCATTGCTGGAACTAAATCGATTGCAGGTACGCAGAATACTACGTCTACTTCATCGTTTGCTACTAATGGCTTTAACTCATTAATTAATGCAACTGCCTCGCTAGGAGTCTTGTTCATTTTCCAGTTGCCTGCAATAATCTTCTTTCTCATATTTATTCTCCTGTTTCATAGATTAGAAACGTCTGACAAGCTCGACCGCTTCGCGCTCTCGTCCTCCCATTACTTCGTAATAGTTTAGGACGAGCTCGACCGCTTCGCGCTCTCGCTCTTGTCGCGCGTCCTATCAGCTGTTGTGTATGAATCAGATTAAAAATCTGATTCATGCTTCGCATTATCGCCCAAAAGGAAATGTGCTTATTTGTGCAAGCACAATCGCACATTCCTTTTGTTCTCAATACACAACTCAATCAATTATTTATCATTTGCTGCCACAACACCTGGCAGGTCTTTGCCCTCAAGAAATTCAAGTGAAGCTCCACCACCTGTTGAGATGTGTGTCATCTTGTCACCAAATCCAAGGTTGTTTACTGCTGCTGCTGAATCACCACCACCGATAATTGTTGTAGCGTCTGTTTCAGCTAAAGCTTCTGCTACTGCGATAGTACCACCTGCAAGGCATGGGTTTTCTGAAACACCCATTGGTCCGTTCCAAACAACTGTCTTAGCGCTTTTAACAGCATCTGCAAATAATTCTCTTGTCTTAGGTCCAATATCAAGACCTTCTTTATCATCTGGAATAGCATTTGTTGGAACAACCATTGTCTCGATTTCAGCATCGATTGGATTTGGGAATCCATCTGCTGCTACTGTATCAATTGGAAGTAAGATTTTCTTTCCAAGCTCTTCAGCTTTTTTCATCATATCAAGACAGTAATCAAGCTTTGTATCATCTACTAAAGAGATACCAACATTTCCTCCCTGAGCTTTCACAAATGTATATGCCATACCACCACCAATAATCAATGTATCACACTTCTCAAGTAAGTTATTGATAACGTTTAACTTATCAGCAACCTTTGCGCCACCAAGAATAGCAACGAAAGGTCTAACTGGGTTGTTTACTGCATTTCCTAAGAAATCAATTTCTTTCTGCATTAAGTATCCAACTACTGCTGTATCAACATATTCTGTTACACCAACATTTGAGCAATGTGCTCTATGAGCTGTACCGAAAGCATCGTTTACAAATACATCGCAAAGTGAAGCAAGTTCTTTTGAGAATGCTTCTCCATTCTTTGTTTCTTCCGCTCTATAACGAGTGTTCTGAAGAAGTACAACATCACCATCATTCATAGCTGCTACTGCTGCTTTTGCATTTTCACCTACTACGTTGTCGTCTGCTGCAAATTTAACTTCCTGACCTAATAATTCTGAAAGTCTTACTGCAACCGGTGCAAGTGATAACTCCGGCTTTGGTTCTCCCTTTGGCTTACCAAGATGTGAGCAAAGGATAACCTTTCCTCCATCATTAATTAATTTTTTAATTGTAGGAAGAGCTGCTACAAGACGATTTTCATCTGTAATCACACCTTCCTTTAAAGGCACGTTAAAGTCACAACGAACTAAAACTTTTAATCCTTTCACATTGATATCATCAACTGATTTTTTATTAAGCATATTGTGCTCCTTTCATATGAAAAGGGGTCCGGGCCATCAAAGCCGGACCCCTCTTGGATCTAATTAATTTCTATTAGTTCGAAAAATAATATGCTTCGCATATTACAAGCTACGCTTGTCCTTTTTTCTCACTATCACATTGCTAAAAAATAAATACTCACTTCGTTCGTGCTTATTTTTTTACTGCAATGTGCTATGCTAACTCTGAGAAGTATTTGATTGTTCTAACCATCTGGCTTGTGTATGAGTTTTCATTGTCATACCATGAAACAACCTGTACTTCATATGTGTCATCATCAACTTTAGCTACCATAGTCTGTGTAGCATCAAATAATGAACCATATCTCATACCAACGATATCTGATGATACGATTTCATCTTCATTGTATCCGTATGATTCGTTAGCTGCTGCCTTCATAGCTGCATTGATTCCTTCAACAGTAACGTCTTTACCCTTAACAACTGCTGTTAAGATTGTTGTTGAACCTGTTGGTGTAGGAACTCTCTGTGCAGATCCGATTAATTTTCCGTTTAATTCTGGAATAACTAATCCGATAGCTTTTGCAGCACCTGTTGAGTTAGGTACGATATTAACTGCTGCAGCTCTTGATCTTCTTAAGTCACCTTTTCTCTGAGGTCCGTCAAGAGTCATCTGATCACCTGTGTAAGCATGGATTGTTACCATGATACCTGACTGGATTGCTGCATATTTGTTAAGAGCATCAGCCATAGGTGCTAAACAGTTTGTTGTACATGAAGCAGCTGAAATAATTGTATCTTCTGCCTTTAATGTCTCGTGGTTTGTATTGTAAACGATTGTTGGAAGATCATTTCCAGCTGGAGCTGAGATAACAACCTTTCTTGCACCAGCATCGATATGTGCCTGTGCTTTAGCCTTAGATGTATAGAAACCTGTACATTCTAAAACAACGTCTACGTTAAGTTCTCCCCAAGGGCACTTTGAAGCATCTGCTTCAGCGTAAATTTTGATTTCTTTACCATCAACGATGATAGAATCTTCTGTAGCTGAAACTGTATCAGCCTTTTCATATTTACCCTGTGATGAATCATACTTTAATAAATGAGCTAACATTTTAGGACTTGTTAAGTCATTGATAGCTACTACTTCATAACCTTCAGCGCCAAACATCTGTCTGAAAGCAAGACGTCCAATACGTCCGAATCCGTTAATTGCAACTTTAACTGCCATTTGATTTTTCCTCCTAAATAAAATATAAAGAATAAATTTTGTTAACTTTCATTAACCTAATGCTTATTTTACATAATTAATTTATAAATATCAAGGTATTTTTATGGTTTTTCTTGGTTTTTTGTTAAATTTTTGTCAATTTGCAACAGTTCAGCCATGCGATACGGCTTAAATATAGCAAATTGACGGCTTGCAGGCAATTTGTTATATTTAAGTTGTATCATATGGTGAGCCATAACAGCGAGAAGCAGCGTAAGGATAGTCCCCTTCCGCTTCGCTACAGCGGAAAGGTGCGGATTCGAGCTGTTGGCTGAACTGTATTTCGGTACAAATAAACACATTGGAGAAGATTATGTTTTCAGATTATCATGTTCACAGCGGTTTCTCTTTTGACTCCGACGAAACATTAGACAATATTATTACAAAAGCTATTTCTCTTGGTATGAAGCAGATAGCCATTACAGACCATCAGGATTTTAACTGGCCTGTTCCCGGTGAAAGTCCTTCTATTAATATGGAAGAATATACTTCTGCCATTAATCATGCGAAAGAGAAATATTCTAATCAAATCCAAATTTTAAAAGGCATTGAGCTTGGTCTTATGAAAGGCACAAAATCCCAATGCCAGAACCTTATTTATTCAAATGCGTTCGATTTTGTAATTGGTTCCTGTCATATTGTGGACGATATGGACCCATATTATTCAGAATTTTGGAAAGATCGAAATGACAGAGATGCATTTGAACTATACTTCAAAAGCTTATTGGAAGGTTTGCAAATGTTTGATTGTATAGATACTCTTGGACATATGGATTATATTGTAAGATATAGTCCTAACAAAGATAGTAATTATTCTGTGGCAGATTATAGCGATTTAATTGATGAAATTTTAAAATTAATTATTTCTAAGGATATTAAGTTGGAAATTAACACTGCAAACCTCGCAAAAGGATTCTCTTTCCCAAATCCTCATATAGATATTATTAAAAGGTATAAAGAACTAGGTGGAGAATATGTAACTGTTGGTTCTGATGCCCATAGGGCATGTGATATTGGATATGGGTTTGATAAGGTTAAAAAGATTATTGATAAATATCATTTAAAAATATTTACTAAATAGATTTATTACAAAAGGAAACAGTGAAATTTTTCTCTGTTTCCTTTTATTATTTACATAGAACGCATCTGCATTACATTTTCTTTTAATCTGTGAATTGTATAATCTATCTCTTCTCTTGTGTTATCTGCACACAATGTTAATCGAATTGTTCCATAAACATATTGATCTGGAATACCAATCGCTCTAATCACATGAGAAGGAGAATCATCTCCTGCCGAACATGCAGAACCTGCCGATACACAAATTCCATCATTGTCCATAAGAATGACTAAAGATGTTCCATCAATTCCTGCAATTGTAAAATTGACATTTCCTGGTAACCGCTTTGACATATGACCATTTAATTTGACATATGGAATCTCTCTTAATACCCGATTGATTAAATAGTTTCTTAATTCTATTTCTCTTTCCATTCTCTGATTTAAATTTTCCATAGCTTCTTCTACAGCAGCTCCCATTCCTACAATGCCTGCAACATTCTCGGTACCTGCTCTGCGTCCTTTTTCCTGTCCACCGCCAAAAATCAGAGATTCTACATTCTCCGGATTCCTTATATAAAGGAAACCAACTCCTTTTGGTCCATGAAATTTATGACTGCTGGCACTTAACATATCAATGTTCATCTCATCTACACTAATTGGCACGTGTCCAAATGCCTGAACTGCATCTGTGTGGAATAATATCTTTCTCCGCCTTGCAATTCTTCCGATTTCATTCACCGGCTGTATCGTTCCTATTTCATTATTAGCAAACATAATTGATATCAGTGCTGTATCTTTTCTAATATAACTTTCCAACTCATATGGATTCACCATCCCCATTCTGTCAGTACCTACATATGTTACATTGATTCCTCTTTTGCTTAAACTTTCACATTTATTTAAAATTGCGTGATGTTCTATTTCAGATGTTATAATATGCCTTCCGTGTCGCGTGGCATTTTCCAGAACCCAGTTATCTGATTCCGTTCCTCCGGATGTAAAAAAAATATTTTCCGGCTTTGCATGAATTGCAGATGCAATGGTCGCTCTTGTCCTTTCTACCACTTCCTTTGACACTTTTGAAAAATTATATATTCCGGAAGGGTTTCCATACATTTCGTTTAAAAACGGTTCCATTGCATGTACTGCCCTGTCACAAATCTTTGTTGTTGCCGCATTGTCCAAATAAATCATGGTTTACTCCTTTTTCATATTTTTATAGTATTTTTTCTTCAATTTAGAATAGATTGTAATAAACAAGTATTTCTGTGATGTTATGTCTGTAAAAAAACAAATTATCAAAGGTACGATTGTGCTTACAATCGCCACTTTAACAAGTCGAGTTCTTGGTTTCTTATATAGAATATTCTTATCAAACCTAATAGGTGCAAGAGGCATGGGAATTTTTCAATTGATTTTTCCAGTGCTTGGATTTTGCATTGCCCTAAGTTGTGGAGGAATTCAAATTGCCGTATCTCGATTTGTGGCTGAAAGCAAAAATAAAGCAAACAAATTTATGATCTTAATTAGCAGTGTTATTATGTCGCTGCTTCTTTCCTCTGCTACAACTATTTGTCTGTATTTTTTCGCCCAGCCAATATCAATCTATATCATTAAAAATGCCGAATGCTAT